>JALZND010000581.1:475-2355 GCA_030857845.1 Bacteroidota bacterium
ACCTATTCCACCTTCCTTTCCAAAAGGAATTAAACTAAAGGTGGGCCACGAAGGAAAATGGATTCTAGAGGTGGATCAGAATTGCTTCTCTGATCCGGTGGCTTCGGAAATCGACGTTCCGTTGCTTCAATAGATTGCAGATGTAAGTAAGCAGTTATAAAAATTAACTGCTGGAAATTTATTTTAAGCTGATTGGTATTTGGCTGAAAATCTTCTGTAACAAGTGAAAATACTGAACATTCATCCACAGCCTTCAAGGTCAGACTACCTTCCGAAGCCTTCTTACCATGGTTTTCATCATCCATCATGCCGTCCGCACAATTTCCATGATGTTCCTGGTGAGCTCCCTTATGAGCAGGGCAAAACTTCACCAATTGCCACGGGAAAAGAATAATTCCCATTAAAAAAATAAGCAATATGGAAGAGTGCGATTTCCTCATTGTTACAAACTTAATAAAATTTTCCCGGTTACGATAGATTTTTTATGTTTTTTAGGAGGGGATTTCGTTAATTTCTTACATTAAACAAGAAATAGTTTTGATCTTAGTGTTATAATTGTTTAATAAGGACAAAAAGTAAAGAAAGCCGGAGAGGTTCTGACCTTCCATATGGCTACGGTGTTGGCTTTTTAAACATATGGGAGCTTTATCCATATTTATTTCAACTACACCATAGTCTAAAATATACATATTTCCATCAGAACCAAATTTAAGATCCAATAGCCTTTCTCAACCTTCACCAGCTTTGCCCTGATAAGAAGCAGGGCCTGGTTGCTTGTTAGATACAAATGCTTCCGGATCCCCTGTTTCAGGGTTTACCCGCATACCATTGCTCAGGATGAAAAAACCTGGGTGGTTTTTGGCAAGCACAAAGAGGCCGTTAAACTATTAGCTGTGGACAATATTATGGCGCTTCAAAATATATGCGGTCAGGTACTGAAAAATTGCCGGTAAGATAGTATAATTATAATTTTATAAGTACTCATAAAAGCTGAAAGTATTGGCACAGCCAGGCAGAAAATTTTTCAGAAGTATGTATGTTTTGGGGTGAGATTCAATAATAGTAAGCTAAAATTTAAATAAACAAATATTAATTATAACTAAATTAATAAATTAATTTTTTAATTAAACTATGTCAAAAAATTTATTGGAGATTACTTTTAATTACATTATGTTTAACAATCAAAAAAACAACTAACCCAAATTTAAAAAATCTATGAAAAACTTCTTTACAAAACATTGTAAAAGACACCTTTTTAGGTTGTACTTGATCCCAATATTTTGCTTTGTATACCAGCATGCTTTTTCGCAAAGCATAACGGTGTCTGGTAAGGTAATCACCAGCGAAGAGTCTTCTGGTTTGCCTGGTGTGAACGTATTGGTAAAAGGCACTACTTCAGGTACTGTAACGGACGTGGATGGGAATTACAGAATAGATGTCCCGCAAGAAGCAGTACTTGTATTTTCATCAATAGGTTTCATACCTGAAGAAGCAGCGGTTAACGGCCGTTCCGTAATAAATATTTCCCTGACCGCCGATATTACCACATTGAGCGAAGTAGTAGTGGTTGGCTATGGAACACAAAAGAGGGCGGACCTGACCGGGGCCATTTCTTCTGTTAGTTCCGAAGAGATTAAAAATCTTCCTGTAAGGAGCGTTGCTGAAGCTATTCAGGGAAAGGTAGCCGGCGTAATGGTAACACAGGGAGGTGGAAACCCAAGGAATGGCGGCAATATAATTATCCGGGGCCCGGTAAATGTTAATGGTCGTGGCCCACTATATGTAGTGGATGGAATCCCTTTTATTGGGACTGGCTCGGCTTTCAACATCCAGGATGTTGAGTCTATCGATGTTTTAAAAGATGCCAGCGCTGCAGCAAT
>JALZND010000010.1 GCA_030857845.1 Bacteroidota bacterium
CCAATAAATATGGCTTTATGTCATCGTCCAAAAACACATCCAATAATTCAATGGCAAAAGTCACCCCTTCACTGGTCCTACTTTCAATATTTTCTTTTACCAGTTGTATAGATTGCTCATCATATAACATGGAAAGAAGCATGTAAATATGATTGAAGTTGTTTTTGTTTTCTGCACGGAGGGAGTTTCTAAGGTGCCTATTTTTATCTACATCCCCTTTCGGGATTTCCATAAGCGCCGCAAGGTTCCATGTGATGTTCCGGGCATCGAATTCAATATACTGCTTTATCCGGATGGCGTGAAATTGGCCTGCCTGATAATTGCATTTGTGGAGCGCGTACAATGTTGCTGTGACAATGTGTTTGTCAGGAAAATCTATAACCTGCCATAAGTATTCTATTGCCAAAGGGCCACCAATTTCGCCATAAAGCCGAACAACTTTTTCCATGACATCAAGCTTTTGGCTTGATTTATGAAAATGTGCATGCAATACCGGCAAGACAGCTTTGCCTATCGATACCAAAGAAGAAGCAGCCGTAGCTTCATATACATGTGAGGATAGGTTTTCGATCAACAAAGGCCAAAGCTCAGGCCTTTTAATTTTTCCTGCTGAAATTAAGGCTGCAATCCTAACTTCAGTATTGATATCCCGCATCAATTCAATTAAAAAAGGATTATATTCTTCATCATTGATCCTGCCCAATAGTTTTGCAGCATATTTCCTGTCTTGATAGTTGGAGGATTTAACGAGGATGAAAAATTGAAATTTTGATAAATTTATTTTTTCTGCTTCCTTGAGTTTTTTAACTGCTTCATGAGCAATTGTTTTCATTTCATTGCTTTGCTCACGATCTGCTTGTTTGCTCACGATCATTAATGCAAACGGATGCCTGATGGTGGAAACTTCGTGGTAGGCAAATTCCCTAATATTTGAAGAGGTGCTTTCAACAAGTTTTATTAATGATGACTCCACCTTTACTGGCTCAATTTTTTCTAAAAGTTTTATAGAACATACCACCCTGTTGGTATTTTCACTTTTAAGTTTCCTTTCCAATAGCTTTGTGCTGTTAACATCTGTTTTTTCTATTGCTTTTGATGTTAGCTTTTGCTCTTCAAGCTTTTTCTTTAATGTGTTTTTGTATTCAAAATAAATTTTGCCGGTAATATATATCCAACCAGCAATGATCAACAACAGGAAATAAGAATAATGTATCAACTCCACAAAAGTGAGTAAGCTGAACAAAAAAATAGCACCACCTGCTACCAAAACAGAAAATTGATTTATCACCCCTTCTACTTTTGTTTGAATATCGAAACGAATATCATTGTCTAGTGGCAAAAAAAACAATTTGATGGTAGGGTTTTCCAACGCATCGCGTAGTGAGGTGATGACAAGCTTGCTCAAAACAATAAACAAGAAGAAAAACAAGAATGTCCCTGTCTCAACTGAAAATCCAAAAAGTGTACCTACAAATGCTGTAATGATGGTAAGGGTGCCCAAAAGGATGGGCAATATCATTAAACAAGTTTTGAGGCCATACATAGAGATCAGTTTGTCATTTACAAAGGTCTGCATCAAGAAACTCATGATCATGATTGTACCGTTAAATACCCCCAAAAAGTTTGCAAGGTCCACCTCCTCAGGGTATTTTACCTTTGTGACAGACAAGAATGAATAATCTACAAACACAAAGGCAACCATTGAAAAAATCAAAAACAAGGACAATAGCACTACATAATTATTTTTATAAAGCTGCTTGAATTTTATTTTCCTTTTTAATTCCCTCTTTTCTTCTTTTCCATTGATTTTCCCCAAATCATATTTACTTACTATGGCTATAAGGAACATCAATGATATTATGATGCTTACTGCACTTATCAGGAAAAAATTTATGGTTTCAGGAACAAAACTTGTAATTATTGGTGTAGCATAAAATGCTATAATTATAGCCAATAGCTGCCCGGTATCAATACTTCCAATAATCCTTTTTGCTTGCCTTAGATTAAAAATCCTGGCCACTATTCCCCAAAAACCCAACAACGTCAGTGCACTTAAGGGTACGTTGAGTATAAAAGTCAAAAATATCAACCACTTGCTATCGGTATAAACAAAACCAAGCCTGAGGCTACAGATTATTATAGCTATCAGGAGTAAATTCAATACAATAAGATTACTAAAAGACATTACTGTTTGAAACCTTGAAAATAAATATGTCGAGATAACGCCAAGGATGCCTGAAGCAATGAAGGCTTTTGATAAATAGGATTCGTCAAAAGTATTTAGAAAAAGAGTGTTTGCACCTGTATAGTAGGTGGCAATAAAAATGCCCATGAAAAAGCCTTTGCCCAATAATAGCAATACCTGCACCTCTTCTCCCTGGTGTACACCAAGGGGTTTTAAAAAGAATCTAAGGGTTTGCTTACTGATTAAGCTGGGAATCATCACGGACTTTTATCAAAATAAATAGTCCTAAATTTATTTATGAAGTAGGCAAATCCGGTTTTATAATATGTGATAAAGGTACACTAATAAGGTGCAGAATGAAATTTCAGTTTTACCTTCAGCAATTTTAATAAATAAAGAAAAATATTAAAAATTATGAAATAGTCGGGTTTTAGAATTTATTGGATTATAAGCTAAAGAGACATTATGGATACATAAAATTAAATTTAAATATTCAATTTTACTTAAAAAGGGGTTAATTATGATCTCCAAATGGAATTTAATAAAATTTTGATTCGTCTTTTTGAGATTCTAGTTTTCCAGTATAGGTTAAAATTATTTTTTGACGTGGAGTGCTTTCAACAGTTTCTTTCAGTTCTTTTGATTTAAAATAATACATAAAAGTGGTTGCCTGGACAGGACTATTGGTAAAATTACTGATATCATACATGGGGGCATTGTCTACCACGGCTTCAATTTCTTCCACTTCAGCGAGATCCTTGTCATATAGGGGAATATTCCTGAAATAAAACGCACAGAACACACCAGCAAAAGCCCCTAAAAGATGTGATTCCCATGACACGGAACTATTGGTTGGGAAAAGACCCGCCAACATGCCGCTGTATAAAAAAACCACTACTAAAGATATCGCGATTGACCTGGCATCCCTACGGAACAGGCCACTGAAAAACAGAAAAGAGACTAATCCATATACAATGCCACTTGCTCCAATATGATAAGCCTCCCGGGCAACAATCCACACCCAAATTCCGGTCATCAGGTAAATCCAGATAAATACTACCTTGGCAATTTTGTTATAAAAATATATTACTCCAATACCAAGGAGGATAAGTGGAAAGGAATTGGATAAAAGGTGCAAAATATCACCATGTATCAAGGGACTGGTTATTATCCCTACAGTTCCCAATAAATTTCTCGGAAGGATACCAAGGAAACCTAATTCAATAGACATCAGCATCTCAATTGATTTTATAAACCACAAAATCATTACAAAACCCATTGAGTAGAAAACCCCCTCCCTAAACCTTACCGCTTCACTACGCATCCATTACAATTTTTAAACATATTATGCTTTACGAACATTAATATTTTTTGGTTTTAAATACCTCATGATAATAGTATTATATCAATGAAATCCAACTATTCTTCAGAATCATCATTTTCTTGTACCTCAAAAGAATACAATGTTTTGTCCAGCTTAAGGGTGCCTTCATTATATTTACTCACGAAATTTTCAATTACTTCATCAGTAATTGTTTCTGCATTCAGGCCTGCGTCCAGCCCTATTCCAAATTCAATTTCAGGATCCACTTCGATATGTTCCTGAACTTTTACGGCTTCTTCTTCCTCAAGGTCCATGATTACTTCAGCCATATACAAACCAACTTCTTCTTCAAGGTCGCCTAGTGCCGAAAAATCATCAGTCTCATCTTCTTCCTTTAATTTCCTGAATATAGGGTACCGGTCCATTGCCTTTTGCTCTGCAATTTCATACACTTCACTGTTATGATGTAACCTTAATGTATAAATTACAGCATCGTAGACAACTTCTTTGCCTTCATATTTTCCGATAAATAGGAAGTTTATGTACTCATCGCTATTGTCCTCATTATCAACAATTAAATAAGGTTTTCCTCCTTTTTTGATTTTTTCCTTTATCTCATTTATTTTATTAGGGCTGAGGCCCTCATTTTCATTTTTCATCTTGCGTTATTTAAATGGTAATTGATGCGGTGATTTTAATTTAAAATTAACAAATTACGTTATTAGATAAAAAAATATATTTTCTATGATTTTTTTCCGAGAAGATCATTATGCCTGAAATTTTAATGTATGTATCCTGAAATAGATTTGTTGCAAAAATTATTGAAAGAAAGTGAAAATGAAAAACTTGATTTTAAACAGTAGGTCACCAATAAATTTAAAATAGCTAAAACCATTTCATCATTTGCCAACCACCTGGGAGGAATAATCCTTATTGGTGTGAAAGATGATAAAGTTCTGGTCAACATTGACCCTGAAGAAGAAAAATACATGGTCAATGAGGCAATAGAAAATTATTGTTACCCTCCTATATCAGTAAATTTTGAAGAACTAGACGACCATAAAACAGGCCTGTTAGTTCTAATAGTGATCATACTCAATAGTTCCAACAAGCCACATTCCTGTAAAATATCTGACAATGAATGGCGGACATATTTTCGTAGCAATGACAAATCCATGTTGTCAAGCAACATAAATATTGCAATTATGAAAAAAGGTCTTGTAGAAAAAAAAAATTGAGGACCATGAACCCCATAGAAATTTTTCATTTTTAAACTCAAATGAAAAAATTACCCTTAAACAGTTCATGAAATTGGTAAATATCAGCAAAAGAAGAGCCCACAGAATACATGCTTCCTTGGTCCTGGATGGCATTCTTAAACTTCATGATTTTGAAAAGGAAGTTTTCTATACAAAATAATGGTAATTATTTCCAATTCAATTTTAAAATATGGGATAATCAATCACTTCAATGATCCTCAAAAAATTTCCCCTTAAAAAAAAATAAATTATACTTTTTCTACTTCCTCTTCCAGCTTCAGCACCTTTGTGCCATCAAACTGTTCAATTAATAATGCTTTATTTTTTTTCCTGCCTTTTCTTGTAATTACTGTGCCTTTTAAAGTCTTTGTTATTTCTTCAGTATAAGTTTCCAAGACCTTTCCTTCAGTGAAATCACCTTTGGATTTCCACTTTACCTTCGATCCTATTTTAATCATATTCTAATTTCAATCAAGATTAAAGATCAAAAATCAATTTTTTTGTTTTCTTTTGTCTTGTGCATTTCTCCTGTTACAATTGCTTTTGCCATATTAAATGCCAACATCATTTTATTGGAATTTGAATCCCAATATTCCGCTTTTTTGGGTATAACTTTTAACAAAGCTACATTTGGGTCTTCCTTGCCTTTTGGGAACCATGCCTTGAGATGTGGCTGCCACAGCTCATTTATTTTATTCTGGTCGGTTACCAAATATGCTTGTCCTGAAACAGAAACAAATAAATTTTTATCAGGGTCGGCATAACTAATATTTACTTTATGGTTATCGCTTACTTCTTCGACTTTTAGTGAATATTCACCTGTAAAAAACCATAAAGTACCGTCATCTTCCATTTCACTGGTGCCCATCGGCCGGCTGCGTAGCGTACCATCGGCTTCTTCAGTAACCATCATGGCTACATTTATGCTTTTTATTTTTTCTTTAATATCTTTTAAATCTTCTACTTGCTCTGGGGTGTTCATAATTATACATTTTGTTTTGTACTGCATAATTAAACCTGAACCTGAATAAAATGTTACGACATTTAAAAATAATTACAGAAATGCTATATTATTTTAAGATGGAATTGTAGTAGATCACTGAGGTGGGTTGTCTAGGGAAATGAACAAAAGGAAAGGTTAACCTAAAAAAAGGTGATAAAAATATTAGTCAAGCTGACCAACGTTAAAGTTTGATTGGTATTAATTTTTTACAATAGTAAATTCCACTCTGCGGTTTAGTTTTCGGGTAGCTTCGCTCTTATTGCTTGCTATGGGCTTGACCCCTCCATACCCTTTTCCACTAATCCTAACAGCATCAACCTTTTGGGATGTTAAATATTTCTTTACGTTTTCAACCCTATCTTGCGAAAGTTTAATATTCAATTTTGCCACGCCTTGATTGTCGGTGTGCCCTGCAAGTTCTATAAATAAATTTGGGTTGTCTAACATCATCATCACTACCTTATCAAGCTCAGAATAAGAATTTTCAAGAATTTTTGATGTGCCTTGTTCAAATAATACATCATATAGCTGTATGGTAGTGCCAACTTCTAATGGTGTGAGCTCAAAATTCATTTCAAGGAAGGTATTTGGGCTTTTAAGTTCAATGACTTCCTTTTTTGCCATATATCCCATTGCCGATAAACTCAATGTGTATATTCCGGGCTCTTCAATAATTAAATTAAAAACACCATTCCCTGGATCAGACAAGGTTTTAATCTGTTGATATCCTTCGAGGGATATTAAAGCACTTAAACCTTGTTTTGTAACGGCATTTACCACACTTCCTTTTATACCTTCTACATGGTTTGTTTCTTCAACTTCTTCAACAACCGGGTCTATTTTAAATACAATTACTGTGTCAGGTACCTGGAACATAGTATCTTCTATTTCTTCATCCAATAAAGCAAATTGGGGTAGAATATCATCCGTTTTTTCTTTTGGGAGGTCTTCTTGGCGGATACGAAGCTGGTGCAGGTCGCCATACCCATCGCTATTTTGGGTGGAAACAACATAAGCAAAAACAGCCTCATTATCCTGAAAGTAATACATCTCCATACCTTCAGTATTAACCTGAGGACCAAGATTTTCTGGCTCTGACCACCTTTTCCATGTATTGTCCTGGCGTTGGGATTTATAGATATCTTTACTACCTATACCCTTTTTGCCATTGGTCACAAAAAATAAAGTTTTATTATCTTTCGATAAATAAGGGGTGATTTCCTGATGTATAGAATTTATTTCAGGCCCAAGGTTCAGTGGTTCGGTCCAAGCCCCTGAAGATTGTTTAAAGCTTACATAAAGATCTTCGGCTCCATAGGTTCCATAAGATTCTATAGAAAAAATCAGTATATTTTCATCATTTGAAATAAATACACTTTGATGTTCGGAAGCATTATAAAAATAAGGAATATTGATTTTTAGAGGAGCAGACCATCCTGAACTTGATTTTTTTGAATAGGAAATTCCAGGCTGATAAGATTTACCATCCTGGCCATAATCATAATTTAAATAAAGCGTATTGCCATCTGCTGAAATCCCTATAAGATCATTTTTATTGCTGTTGTTGATATTCGCCCCTAAATTTTGTGCTTTTAGCCAATTTTTATTTTCGTCTTTAACTGAATACCATATGTCACCTTTATCTTTTCTGCCTCCAATGTTTTCTGGGTGCCTGCCCCTGCAAAAATAAAGGGTATTTCCATCTGGACTTAAAACAGGGTTCATCTCCTCATAAATAGAATTAATATTTGATCCGAGGTTTTTAAGTTGGTTTATTTTTGCTTCCTGTGCAACGGTTTGAAAAGTAAACATAAAAGAAAGCATGATCCAAAAGCACTGAAATGCCATTGCACTTGAAAAAGCTGTTTTAATACATCCCAGAAAAAATAAGTAACTAGTCCTTGTCAATCTTTTGGTGGCTTTAAAGCCTAATATATATCGATCTTCAAAAATATATACATTAAACGATAAAAATAGTATGTTTTTGTATAATGGTTACATTGTATCTATTCACTAGCAATTAGGATGAGCAACCATACCGCAAAAGTAAGGGACATTGGATATTTACTATTTTAAAGCAATTTAGAGGTGGCTAACTATTTCTAAATCTAATGGTTGATATATTAAACATATGTGCCAAAAGATATTTTTGACCCAAGTTTAATCAAAATACACTTAAAAATTACCTTTGTTCCAAATACTCCCATAAGAAAAACACATCCGGCAAAAGGACTATCTCAAATGTCCATAATGCTAACTTTTAAAAACAAGGATAGGATAATCTGTAAAATAACTCATGTGCTTCACAACACTTTTATGGAAAACCTGGTCAAAATAATTTCTGTGCCTTTCCAATAGTACCAGTAATGTTGCTTTTTCATCCAGCATATATTTATCTATGCCCGTGCTCACATCATTTTTATAGACTTTTTTTACAAAATTGATATTTTCATATTGAATAAAGTTTTTGATATCTGTTTTAAACTGTTCGTACATTGCTTGGTCTATAATCGAATCGGTTTTGCTGATATGCAAAATGTCAAGTTCGGCATTAAAAGGATAGCAAAAATATATCAGTTCCTGTACCATGATCTTATCCTCCTCCTGATAGTCGGTAGCATATACAACTTTTTTAAAACCATCGTACTGTGCCCTTATTGGTACGCAGATTATTGGACATTGTGAGGTATGAATGACTTTAAAGGTGGTATTTCCCATATATTGTTCGGTAACATCCCTTACACCGGATGTGCCCATAACAATAAGGTCGTACCTGTTATCTTTTGCAAACTCTACTATTGATTTTTCAAGGTTGCCAATTAGTATTTTATAATCACATCTAAGCAAACCATGATTTTCGCTTATTTCAGAAATTTCTGCAACAAGGTTTTTCAGCTTTTCCTCTGCCAGGTAATTCCATTCCTCAATGGAAAGGTCTTTCCCTCCTTTTTTAATTACTTCTTTAATTTGATCTTGCCTGATTATATATAATAGGGTTAGCTGCGAATTATGTGTTTCCCCAATTTTTGCAGCAAATTCTATTGCATTTAATGACGCCTCTGAAAAATCTGTTGGGCATAGGATCCTTTTCATAATTTTTTGGTCTGTTTGTGATCAATATACCCCCTAAAGTTATATGCTTTTTAACTACATTAATTCAATATTGATTTTTACTTGGCTTTGCTTGTCCAGATATTATTGACAAGCCGAAACCTCCATGGCAACAATGCATCTTCCTCTGCATAGGCAATCCCAACCCTTGGGCCGGCAATAATGTGGTCTTCCAAAACCCTAACATTATGGTCTTCAAGCCAAATAGTATCCTCTAATAGTAATTGTCCATAATGTTTGTTATTTATGCCAAGGGCTTGACTGGTAACACCCGGTCCTGCAGTTAATTGAGGTTTAAGTGTAAAAAAATTCCTTCTTTGTTGCATATGTGCTATTCCTTCAGTGGGTTGAATGGCACGTATAAGGACTGCGTCTGCTTTACCCTCAATGTTTGTAATTATGTTAAATAAGTAATGCAATCCATAACATAGATAAACATATGCCACGCCACCTTCCTGGTACATAATCTCTGTCCTTTTTGTACGCCTGTTCTGGTGGGCATGGCAAGCTTTATCGTTATGCCCAGAATATGCCTCTGTTTCTACTATCATCCCCCCCGTCAAAACACCATCAATAAAAGAGAATAAATATTTTCCTATTAAGTCTTTGCTTATGGAAACCACGTTTTCCCGTATGTAAAAATCCCTTCCAAGTTTCACCTTAAAAATTATGGGTGTATAATTTTATAAATCAAATTTCATAAAACTAAATAAAATAATAGTAAAAAGAAAAACATTGAAATTGTGCTTAAAAAAAGGGCTATGCAGCAATGAAAATTGTCCATAAAACTTTTGTACTTTTACCTAATTGAACCACTAAAAATTATTAAAAATGAAAAAACAAGTTATTATTGGCATAGCCATATTATTCGCCATACTATCTTTCCAGGTATCAAAAGCACAGATTTCAGTACCTTCAGTGAGCCCTTTAGCAACTGCTTCTCAAAAAGTAGGTTTGGCAGATGTTACTATTACCTATTCCAGGCCCAGCGCAAAAGGCAGGAAAATCATGGGCGACCTAGTGCCCTATGATAAAATGTGGAGGACCGGTGCAAATGAATCAACAAAGTTCAAGACCAGCGAAGAGCTAACAATTGAAGGGAAAAAACTTCCTGCTGGTGAGTATGCTCTATATACACAACCAGGTAAGGATGAATGGACTGTTGTTTTTAGTAAAAATACTCAGCTATGGGGAAAAGATGGCTACAATGAAAAAGATGATGCTATTAGGTTTAAGGTAAAAGCCACAAATTACCCGGTTAAAGTTGAAACTTTCACCATAAATATTGCCGATGTTACTTTGGCTGGAGCAAACCTTGAAATTTTATGGGAAAATACTTTAGTAAAATTCTCAATGACTTCAGATGTTGACACTAAAGTAATGTCACAGATCAATCAATTTGCTTCCAATCCAAATGCCTCACTTGCAAACACATATTTCCAATCGGCCGGCTACCTTTATGAAACTGGCAAAGACTTCGACAAAGCTTTGGAATATGTAAATAAGACCCTGGAATTCAACCAAGGATTTTGGGTGTATCATTTAAAAGCAAAAATACAAGGCAAGCTGAAAGATTTTAAAAATGCAATTACAACTGCAGAGACTTCCATTGCCAAAGCCAAAGATGCAAACAATGAAGATTATGTAAAACTTAATGAAAAGTTGCTGGCTGAGTGGAAAACGAAAAAATAAATTTGCTAAAAATTAAGATAGATTATTGATTGTAATTTATAAAAGTTTCGCATGCCTGATTAACGAAGTTGAGAAGTGAATAAGCCTCCTAAATGTTTTTAAAACCAGGATTTGAGTTTTCCATTTCAGAACTCTAAAAATTTGCTTCTCAGACGCCAGAGGGGTCGAATATTTTAGCCACGGCTTTGAAACCCTGGCTAATAAATGGGGTAATATAGTTTTGGCGGAATTTTCGACTTTAAAGCAAGAATTGTGACAAAACGGAAGATGCGAAACTTTAGTAAAACAAAGATGCCAAGCAAGGATATCAAAGTTTGTTATAAAACTTTTTGTCATTTTTATAACTAAAACTTCAAATTAACCCTGCATCAATAAAAAGGTCAAAATCCAGAATAGTAAATATTTTTGGTTTTGACTTTTTTATTTTCTATCAGGTTAAAGCAATATACATATAGTTGAGATTTCAACAATTTTTATTGATAGGTAAAATTTCATTTAGGCAAATGCCCATAAAAATATTGATGGACCAAAGGATTATTACTGAAAAAATTTCAGGATTTTAAAATGCAGGTTAGGCCTCCAAGAAATAATAACCTATTTTTAATTGAAAATTTTAAGCCCTTTCTTTCGTAAACTCAAAAGCAAACTGAAGGATATAGCTTACCACTAATACAATTGCACATCCAATCACATTGTACCATAAAAACCCTATATTGGTTGTAAGGTAACACACAATAACTATAGCTTCTGCTACTAAAGCGGCTATAAACACCGCATTGGATTTTATGTATTTAAAATAAAAAGCTACCATAAAGATGCCCAAAATAGTGCCATAGAAGATAGACCCCAATATATTAACAGCTTCTATTAGATTTTCAAATAGCGAAGCTGTAGCAGCAAAAAGTATTGCAACAATGCCCCAACCAACTGTTATAAGTTTTGAAGCATTTAAGTAATGCTTTTCACTTTTGTTTTTCATCATCGACCTTTTATACATATCTATGGTTGTTGTAGATGCCAAAGCATTTAATTCAGCAGATGTCGACGACATAGCGGCAGAAAATATCACAGCCAACAATAAACCTATTATACCATGTGGCAAATAATTAACTATAAAAGTTATAAAAACATAATCTGTGTCTTTAACTTCTTTTTCAGGTTTTTGGGAAGCTTTTTGTACCAATGAAGCAACCTGTTTTTTTACTTGCTTTGCATCTTGCTGGTATTTTTCTATATTTTTTTTTCGTGTAGCAATCCCATCGTCATCATTGGCCTTCATTGAAGAAACCATTTCCAGGATTTCATTTTTTTTCAGGTTAAAAATCTCATCGTGTTGTTGCTCCAGTTCATGCATTTCGCTGGCATAAATACTGGTATATACAGCCGATTTAGCTGTTTCATTGAAAAATACAGGAGGTTTCTGAAACTGGTAAAATACAAATACCATTGCACCAATGAATAATATCATAAATTGCATTGGTATTTTTAGTATACCATTAAATATCAAGCCTAGCCTACTTTCTGTAATTGATTTCCCTGAAAGGTACCGTTGAACCTGCGACTGGTCAGTTCCAAAATAAGATAAAGCTAAAAATAAACCACCGGTAAGTCCGGACCAAAAATTGTACCTATCCGAAAAATCCAGGGAAAAATCCACCACGTTAAGCTTGTTCATTTTCCCTGCCACATTTACTGCATCATTAAAAGATATATTTTCCGGTAGCAAGCTTATAAGGATAAAAAAGGCAATAAATAGACCAGCGAAAATAACAAACATCTGTTGTTTATGTGTTACACTTACTGCTTTCGTACCTCCTGATACAGTATAAATAATCACTAAAGCCCCAATAAATATCACGGTAAAGTTCAGGCTCCATCCCAATATCGTTGAGAGTATAATGGAAGGGGCATAGATTGTAATGCCAGCGGCCAATCCTCTTTGTATCAAAAATAAAAAAGCTGCCAAACTCCTGGTTTTTAAGTCAAACCTTGACTCCAGGTATTCATAAGCCGTATATACTTTTAATCTATAGTAAACTGGGATTACTGTTACAGATAATATAACCATGGCAATAGGCAGGCCGAAATAAAATTGCACAAAGCGCATCCCATCTTCATACGCTTGGCCCGGTGTAGACAAAAATGTAATGGCACTGGCTTGTGTGGCCATGATAGACAAACCGATAGTCCACCATTTCATATTTTTATCCCCTAGTAAATAACCTTCTATATTTTTAGTCCCTCGCGTTCTCCACACTCCATAAACCACAATTGTGATGAGGGTACTCAACAAAACAACCCAGTCCAGTTTGCTCATTTATAAGCCAGTGTAAACAGGTAAAATATTAAAATCAAAAATATTAAATTGCCTATCACTAAAATATACCAACCCCTCCATGATTTGAAAATTGGTGGTTTGGAAACTTCATGTGAGTCTTGATTTTGGGAATTATCCATTGGCATTTATTTTCATAAGGTGATTAACATTTCAATATCGAACCTAAGCAATCAATTCTTTTTTTGTAGGCATAAAAATAATATTTAATTTACAATTTGTGCGTAAATTAAAGTATTCTGTAATTGACTTGCCCAATTTTCCAATTTATATTTTAATCCCATGTGGTTTGGGATTTTAAAGTTGTATAAAAAATACCAATATGAATAAACAGCCTTTGCTTGTAAAGATCACATATTTGTTATTGTTTTTTATTCTTTTGTTTTTCATCCTTGTGGAGGCACGCGGATTTTGTATCCATTGGCATTAGGAGTATTTTTTCATATCTATTATACCCCATTGCTAGTTTTTTGGAGAAAAAAGGGCTGCACAGAATTTTTGCTAATTTATTGACTATAATTTTTGGACTAACCACCTTAGCAGCATTGGGATTATTCTTATTATCTCGATTAAAAGTTTTTATAGCTGATTTTCCGACCATGCGCAGTCAGGCTATGTCCAATCTTTTGGCTTTTGAAAACTTTATTGAAGATAAATTTGGATTGGCTGCAACGGTACAACATGATTGGATAAGAGAAATCATTCAAAATATTTTTCAGGCTAGTGGCGATTTTTTTAGTACTTTTTTTGCTGCAACTGCAGGCACTATGGTTACTTTTGGACTTTTGCCGGTCTATATTTTTTTCCTTCTTTTTTATAGGAACAAATTTAAAACCTTTCTATTAAAATTAATTCCTAACGAACGGCACGACAAAGTTGAATTGATTATAACACAAATATCATATGTTGTAAAAAAATATATGAGTGGGTTATTTATTGTAGTGCTCATTTTATGCTTTTTAAATTCTATTGGGTTAATAATAGTGGGCATAAAATATGCTGTGCTGCTAGGAGTAATCTCAGCGATATTTAATCTGATACCTTATTTTGGGACTTTAATTGGAGGTTCTATCCCATTGCTGATGGCATTGCTCACAGAAAATTCACCTAAGTATGCTTTTGGTGTGATAATTCTATTTATTATTCTTCAATTTATTGAAAACAATATACTGACGCCAAACATTACGGGCGGAAATGTAAATATCAATCCCTTCATTACTATCCTAAGCATAATTATAGGAGGAATGGTTTGGGGTATTCCCGGGATGTTTATGGTTGTGCCAACAGTAGGTGTTATAAAAATAATATGTGACCATATTGAGTCTTTAGAACCTTATGCATATCTCTTGGGTACGCAAGGTTCAGAAAAGCACAGCATCAACATTACTAAAATCAAAAAGTATTTCCGTTTTGGAACTGGCAAAAAGTAATATTAAGATTTCTTCGACATTTTATTTTCTTTTTTGCCTGAAGCTTCTTCTTTTCCTTTGTTCATCATTTTCTCCGAAATCCCTATACTAGAAGCTACACCCGTAAGCATGATCCTTCCCCAAAAGTAGAACATAGACTTATTTTCTTCAACGTAATAATTGATGTGCCCGTCCCTTACTCCGCCGTTGCCAGGGTTGCTGTTTTTTACTACAAAAGTGTTTGCCACAAATGAAGTAATTTTTTGCTTCAAGCCAGTTTCCCCATCTTTATCAAGTACTTTTATTTTTAAGTCATCATACAAAAATGTCATTGTACCTTCGGCGTGATCGTCATTGGCGTACACAAAAAAACTAGCTTCCTGCAGCTTACCACTTTCAATGTTAATATGTGCCATTGGCAAAATGAGTTTATTGAAATGGGTTAGGTCCATTGATGAAAGTGATCCATTAAATTCATATTTACCATTTGGATGCCCATTGTCAAAACGAAACTGTGCTTTTAACAAAGTTGAACCATAAATCTGTGCTTGAACATCAGCAATGACTTTATCTTTTTTAATGAGGATGCTGTCATTTGTAAGACCGTATATAGAAGCATAAATATTATCAAAGGAAAGAAAACCTGCCTCTGTAGATTCTTCACCATGTTCCTTGTATTTAATATTTCCTTTTACCAATTTTATTGTATCCAGCTTAAGATAAAAATCCAAATTTTTTATTGCCTGATGAAGCTTTTTGGGACGACGATTTAGGTTTAAAGGATATCTTTTATCCCTAAAAACATCAAGATTTATATCTTCTATTTTTAAGGTACCCGCTATGAATTTTTGAAAGTTTAGAAGTGCCCCCATATCGACATGTTTAAATTCTATCCGGTTAGACTTTAAAGAAATCCGATCAGTCTGGATACCAACTTTTTTTGCAAATTTATACGGGCTATACCTGGGTATCATTTCAAAAGAATCTAAATATATATTTGCGCCAGACTGCGAAAGGCCAACTTCTTTTACTTTCATGGTATATAAGCTATCGGGCAATTTATATGTGTAATCAAAAACTTTAAATTCGAAATCATCGGTATAAAGCAATTTATTTGGATCATTGAAAGTAGTTGAATCAATATAAAGTTTAAACAACCTAAAATTAACACGGCTCACTTCAAAAGGTGGCGGTGCATCTTCTTTGTGGACTTGGTATTTTAATTTTAAATCAGTTAAACTTATTTCCCTGATCTTTAAACTATTGAATTTGCCAGAAAAAAGGTTGTTAAAGTCAAATGTTTCAGTTGAATCATTTACTGACTCCGGATGATTTGTGACTTCAACATACGGTTTTTTTAAAATTACGTCACGGACATGGAGCGCTTTACCTGTGAGTATACTAAAGAGGTTAATCCTCCGTACTTTTATCTCAGGCACATAAAGTGTGAATAAATTGGGGCCAATCGAATCATGCTGTAATAATTGATAGTATCGTGCCGTATCAGGCAAAAGTTCGAAACCGGTAATAGTTAAAGTAGTATTAGCAAGATTAAAGTCAAAGTCTTTAAATTCAACATGATATACGCCTTTTGAAGCATTTTTAATTGCAGTCTTAGTCAACTGTTCAAGTATTGGATTTATACTCTGAACCATCAGGAATTGTATAGAAAAAAATATAATTAAGACAGAAAATACTATCCCAATAATCCATCTCCAAGTTTTACTCACTTTGATGAAAGTACCCATCTTATATTAAAAATTTTAAAGCCATAATTGGGAAAGCGAAAGCAAATGGAAATCTAATGAAGAAAAATTATAAAGCTAATCTATTAAAATTGGGAACTTCTTCCTATGCAACAAATGCATAATACTCAAAAAGTTCAACAAAGTTTGCAAAATCAGATGAATTAAATTTCAGAACCTAAAAAAATTATTGTAAAAAATTTGAACCTTAGAACCATTCGAATACTAATATATTATTAATATTGATATGCAGTGCAATTTAATCCATTTATGTACTAAATTATCAGTTCGTAAAATAGACTTTGAAAGTAGTTCCTTTGCCTGTTTTTGATTCAACTTCCTTGCTTGATAAGGAATACATCTTTTTTAAACCATTGTCTCATCATGAAAAATCCCTTTACTCATTTAATTTTTATAATTTGTATTTCATGCAATCCCCAAAAGAAGATTGAAAATGAAAAAAAGGATACAAACCATGAACATGGTATTATATGGACCGTTCAAAATGACACAATCAGAAATTGCATTGAACTGAAGAAAATCCGGCAGGTTTCCCCTGAAGCTATATCACCAGAAGTTGTTACTTTTGCTAACAATGAACATTGGAAAAAAGTACCTGTACAGGTTAGGAAAATTTCCAATGATACCATTTATCTAAAAGTTGATGGAGGTAAAGTGTTGACACAAGAGATGGGTTCTGCAGGTGCAGCTTCCTATATGGCAACGACAACCTATAATTATACCGAGATCATTGGAATAAATTATGTTAATTTCATCTTTGAAGAAGGCGACCATGCTAGGCCCGGCACTTACCAAAGAGAGGATTTTGAATGCTTTTGAGACTATAATTCTTTAAGTTACTTTATAAAATCAATCTCCGATACTGAAACCAGTGAAGGTTTTCAAGGTTTATAGCTTAAATCAATAACAATAAAGTTCTTCTGAGCAATCAATTAAATGGCAAAAGAAGCATATTAGGTTCCGATACAAGCCAGATTTTTGAGGTGAGGCTGTACAGTGTTATTGACAGATCCTCAAAATGTTGATATCTTTTTAAGTTCACTTGAACATCCTTTGCTGAAGGAGTACGGCTAAGTATTTTGAATGCCAACAAGCAGTTGACAGAGCATATAGAATGGAATGCCCCTAGTTTTTGATTGGAGGTGAAGATTGTATTATGATGAAAATATTCCCTACTCAATCCCTGCAATTAGTTTTTCACAGAGGTGCCAAAGCAAAGCCGCAACTACATGAGTGTCTAATCAATGATGCGTCTGGGATGTTCAAATGGATAACAAACGACCGCGCATTGGCAAAATTGATAAAAGCTAAAGAAAACTTGTACAATGAGGCAAACCTTGAAGATATTGTAAATCGTTATGTGGGAGCTATAGAAATCTCAAACCCCTCCCGGACCACGGATCTCTGAACCGTGCAAAACCCCTTCCCCAGCTTTTATTTAAATAAAACTGATTTATATCCTTCAGTATCTTTTAATACAGTAGAAATACCTTTTGATACAGAAAGCAAAGCGTCGGGGTCCAGGTGAAATTGTAAACCTATTTTCTCTTCAAACCTTTCCTTCAAGCCCCTTAACAAGGCACTTCCTCCCGTAAGGTGAATCCCATTGTTATAGATATCACTTGCCAGTTCTGGTGGGCATTCTTCCAGGGTTTGCAGTATGGCTTGTTCGATTTTTAAAAGAGAATTATCCAGGATATGGGCAACTTCTTTGTAATCTATCAGGCAATTTACTGGGATGCCTGTCATCATATCTTTTCCTACCAGAAGATACGGCTCAGGTGCATTTTTTAAATTATCTGTAGCTGCGCCGACTTTAATTTTTATGACCTCCGCAGTGTTTATTCCTATTTCAATTTTATGCGTCCTCCTGAAATAGTCTTGGATTTCTTCGTCAAATGTTTCTCCCCCAATTTTTATAGATTTATAAGCAACAACACCAGAAAGAGAGATAAGCACCGTTTCGGTAATACCTCCCCCTACTCCTACTATAAATTTCCCATCAGGTTCCCGTATATCCAACCCTAAACCAATAGCAGCTGCCAATGGCTCAAAAAGCAAATAAGTATTGCTGCAATTAAATTGACCAATTGCATCCCTTAATGCACGGCGTTCTACTTCGGTTGTGGAATAAGGCACACCAGAGACAATATTCTTATAGCCAAAAAATGATTTGTGAGGGTAGGCTTTCTCCATAAGTGCCTTCAGCATTTTTGTTGCTGAATCGTAATCTGCTATAACACCTCCTTTTATTGGTTTTACAACATTCAGGTTGGAGCTTACCTTGCCGATCATTTCATAAGCCTTCATGCCCACTGCATTTACCGATTTGCTTCCTTGATTTAAAGCAACCACGGAAGGTTGTGAATGATATTCCGTAAATTTTTCCGTAATAATTGTATTGCTGTTGCCTAAATCTATGGCAAGGTTTCTTCCTCTTTTTATTCTTAAATTAAACATGTTTTGGGTATCTATATTTTCAAAGGTAACCCCAAAACCACGACTAATGTACTGGCTAATTTGATTATATATTACACAAATAAATTCTTTTGTTTTTGATCATTATTGATACGGTTTCATCTTTTCAATAGCTATTTTCTTGCTAGACCAACAATTACTTTTTCACTTATATTTTACTAAAATATTGAATTAATGACCAATAGAAATTCTCTTAAATAAATTAATGTTATAATTTGAACAGGACATACATGCAGCTCCATTTATTGAGAAAGTGAATGTTTAATTTATTAATGCTTATTTGACTATTATATAGTCATCAGGCATAAATAAAAACTAAAATTTATTTTTTAAGGATTATTGTTTTTCCGGTTTTAGCAGACTCTATGGCTGCATCTAAAATTTTTACTACCAACAAATTGTTTTCCAAAGAATACAAGCCATTTATGGGGACAATGATTCTTCCTTTTACAACATCGGCAAAATATGAAAAAGGGTCTGTATATACATTCACGTCTTTTTCTGTCACTTCCAAAATTTCTTCTTTAGTATTTTTACCGATTTTGGCCCTCATATGTGTATCATCAACTGAAATTATATATCCTGAATCCCCATAAACCTCCATATCTTTTCTACTATAAGGCCAGTTCCATGAAGCCTGTATGATGCATTGGGCATTAGGATAACTGACAATAATTGTTGCTTCATCATCTACCTTTGAGTACACTTCTGGTTTAAACTGTCGGGTAACTGCAGTTACAGAAATTGGAGACTCTCCTTCCATAAGGTAGGTCATAATGTTTGCACCATAACAACCAAAATCTATAAGCGCACCACCACCATTCTGTACCGGATCCGTAAGCCAATCAAGGAATTCCTTGCCAACTCCTATTTCTTTTGGACCTTCATGCCCATGATGAAATACTGCTTTTTTAATTTTCCCAATTAGCTTATCCTCTTTTACCATTGTGTAAGTTTTTTGGGTAGATGGATACCAGGAAGTTTCGTAATTAGTAAGTATGTGAATCTTGTGTTTTTTTGCCAGCTCCATCATTTTATTAGCATGGCCTATATTGGTAGCCAAAGGTTTTTCCACCATTACATGTATACCTCTTGGAGCGCAAGCTTCCACCACAGCCATGTGGTCGTATACGGATCCGAATGCTACCGCTGCCTCAGGTTTTACATTTTCCAGCATTTTGTTAAGATCGGTAAAAAACAACTCCTTTTTTAAATTATAACTATTCATATACCGCTGCACCAATTCCTGATTGGGCTCGTACACACCGACCAATTCAATATCAGTTTTACCTTTTCTTACAAATATCCAATCAGAATGACCGTGTGATATACCCGCTACCACCATTCTTAATGGTGCTTGAGTGGGTTGCCCAAAGGTCTTGGAATTTGAAAAAATAGAAAAAAGCAGGAAAATAAATAGAAAAAGTAAATGAGATTGGATTTTCATGATTTATAATTTGTTTTAATTAATTGGAAATCGTGAGCAGGTACCCTGTTTATGAAAAGCAAGAAGTTAGTAAAATTACCAATATCTTAATATTGTTTTTCGGGTAATTTAAAACCAACCAAGTTAAATATGCTTTATCATATGGAATATTAAATATGGAGAATAAAATTTGCTTAATAACTGGGGCCACTTCAGGAATTGGAAAAGTTATCGCCACAGAATTGGCTCAAAAAGGATTTCAAATTGGAATTGTTGCGAGAAATTATTCCAAAGCTGAAAAAACCAGGGATCAAATCATCAAAAAAACAGGCAACAAAAACATAAGGATATTTATAGCCGATTTTGCTTCACTTGATCAGGTCAGGAATGTTGCCGCAGAAATAAATCGTTCCTATGAAAAAATTGATGTACTAGTCAATAATGCCGGGGTCCTTCTTTCTGACAAGCGGGAGGTTTCTATTGAAGGAAATGAGCTTACGCTGACCACGAATCACTTAAGCCCATTTTTATTGGCTTCCCTAATTTTTGAAAAACTTATAAAAAGTAATGAAGCAAGGATCATTAATACATCATCTGTGGCACATAAATTTGCAAGGGTAGATTTTGAAGACATCAACCTTAATAAAAAGTATAGCCCCTTTAAGGCATACAGCAATTCAAAACTTTATAATTTGATGTTCACAATCGAGTTGGCAAAAAGATTGCACAAATACCCAAATATTACCACCAATGCTTACCACCCAGGAATTGTTGCAAGCAATTTCAGTAAAGAATCAGGTGGTCCATTAAGCTTTATTTATAAAATTGCCACACCTTTTATTAGCAACAATAACCAAGGTGCGGAAACCGGCATTTTCCTGGCTACAGACCCTAAAGCCGCAAAAACAAATGGAAAATATCTTGTAAAAAGAAAAGCAGTATCCCCTTATAAAAAATACCTTTCTGAAGGTAATTGCCTAAAATTATGGGAAATTTCAGAAGAAATGACCAATACAAAATTCTTATGAATTTA
>JALZND010000582.1 GCA_030857845.1 Bacteroidota bacterium
TTAACTGTTTCTCCCTATCGATAGCCTCTTCTATCGAATCAAAAATCTCATAATAAACAAATTTGCAAAGGTTGTACTTTGCCGAAAAACTTTTAGGGTATAATTTTTCTTTATGGTCACGAAGCCGACCTAAAATGGTGCTGGTTACCCCTACATACTATGTGGAATGGTGGGTATTGGTTAAAATATACACTATTCCACCTTTTCTAAACATAATATTTTGTTTTCTTTTGTCCATAACCCACAACCCATCGCCCATACCAACCACCCTTCAAAATTAATGTAATATAAGACCTTAAATACAATTATAAATTCAATACCAATTTTTTATAATTGTGTGCTAAGTTTTATATTGTTATTATGAAAAAACATCTGCTGGTTTGGGGACTGACTGTATTGTGCTTCTCTTATGCCCAATCACAAAGTACCAATGCACCTTTAAACAGGGACTATTACCATCTTATAGACCGGTATGAAATTAAGAGCTCTGAGCTTTCAGGTACATTCCATTCTTCGGTAAAACCTTATACACGCCGTGCTATAGCCAATTTTGCAGATAGTGTAAGGACTATGGATATAAGGCTCTCCGGCAGGGACAGGTTTAACCTGGAGTACCTGTCCAATGATAACTGGGAGTGGTCCACTTCAGATACTTACCTTAGCAGAAGGTCATTTCTGGGGATGTACAAGGCCAAATCTGATCTGTTTCATGTGGATACTGAAGAATTTGACCTGCACGTAAACCCGGTTTTGTATCTAAGTATGGGGGCAGAAAACGAAGTAGAGGGTCGTCCGTTCATCAATACACGTGGTGCAGAAATAAGAGGGATGATCAACAGGAAGGTAGGTTTTTATACATTTGTTGGCGAAAACCAGGCTTTATTTCCTGAATATGTTAATGACCGGATCTTCGGTCAGTACAGGGCGGTGCCGGGTGAAGGATTCTGGAAAAAGTACGGAGATGGAAGGGCTGTGGATTTTTTTACGGCCAGGGGCTATATCAGTGTAAATGCCACCAAGGCTATCAATGTACAATTTGGCCACGACAGGTTTAACATCGGGAATGGATACAGATCCATGATCCTGTCTGATTTTGCGCATAATTACCTTTTTATGAAGCTGAACACCAAGGTGTGGAAGCTGAATTACACCAATATTTTTGCTGAGATGTATGGCGATGCTTATGGTTCTGTGGGTGGCTCACTGGCCAGC
Source organism: Bacteroidota bacterium (assembly GCA_030857845.1). GTDB lineage: Bacteria > Bacteroidota > Bacteroidia > Cytophagales > Cyclobacteriaceae > JALZND01. The sequence continues at coordinate 1,213 of JALZND010000582.1, forward strand.
AGGTTTCCAAAAAAATACATGGCATTCCATCACCTGAGCCTGAATATTGGGAAGAGCTTTAACATTGGCTTGTTTGAATCTATTATGTTTGGCAGTGATCCTGCAACAGGCTCCAGCGGCTTTGAATTTACCTACCTCAACCCTATCATCTTCTACCGTGCCATTGAGCAGCAGGGTGGCAGCCAGGACAATGCTATATTGGGAGCGGATTTTAAGTGGAATTTGCTGAACCGCTTTTCATTATATGGGCAATGGGTACTGGATGAATTTAAGATGGACCACATACGTGCCAAAGATGGCTGGTGGGCCAATAAATATGCCGGACAGCTGGGCCTGAAATACATAGATGTGCTCGGATTACAGAACCTGGATATACAATTAGAATATAATTTTGCCAGGCCATTTACCTACAGCCACGATTCACCTTATTCCAATTATGCGCATTACCTGCAGCCATTGGCACATCCGCTTGGCGCTAATTTTACTGAAAAAATCTTCCTTGTACGCTATCAGCCCCTCAACAGGCTGCACCTGACAGGCAAGGTGATCAATGCAAACTTTGGCGAGGACCCGGCAGGTCAGACTATGGGAGGTGATATATTGAAATCCTATAGAACCAGGACAAAAGATTTCGGGAATGAAATCGGCCAGGGCATCAACACCACCACCATGTTTTATGATTTTACCGCCTCCTACATGCTGAGGCATAACCTCTTCATCGACCTAAAGCAAATCTACCGCACCAAAGATCAGGAAGACTTTATTACTACAGAAAAAACTATTTTCACCTCAATTGCCCTTAGATTAAATATTCAAAGAAGGGAGCAGGAGTTTTAGGAAAAGGGGAGTTTGAGTGTGAGTGAGTTTGGGTTTGGGTGTGTGTGTGAAGTTGAAAAAGCTAGTATTCCTATACTATTTTCCTTAACCACTATGTATTATCTTCTTCCGTACCCCCTATGTATTATCCGTCATTGCGAGGAACATTCTATGCATACCATGAAGATCATAAGTTGAAGTTAAGCCTTCCTGAATTAATAGCTCATAAACTGAAGGTTCCGTGGCAATCCCAGTTTGGGTGTGGGTGTGAGTGTGGGTGTGAAATAATATTCTGTAAAGAATTTTTCCCTTACTCCA
>JALZND010000583.1 GCA_030857845.1 Bacteroidota bacterium
GTTTTTTTCTGTTCCAGATAATAAAAAGAATTATAAATAAAATCACGCAGGAGATGGCTTCATATAATTGAGCCGGATGCCTGCCGATGCCTAAGGTTTTTATCTGAGCCTGGAAAATCCCGCCTTGCTTTTTTAATACATATTGTAAAGGCTCATTTGGAGGCTCTTGAAAATGTTCTGTAACTGCAGGATAAGAACTTAAAATATGTTTTACTTCAGTTTCAAGATAATTTCTTATGCTCTTCTCAGGAAAATCCTCTTTTCGGAAATTTACCGTAATCAAAACAGGTTTATTTATCCCTCTTTCCTGTTGAAAGCCACCTTTTGAAGCTTCTACATTATCAATTGCAGGATTAGAAGCTATACTTTCTTCTGCTGATCTTGCGAAAACAACGCCCCAGGGTACATCGGTGGGTTTTCCAAGAATTTCAGAATTTATGAAATTTCCCACCCTGATGAGGCTTCCGGTCAAAGCAACTACAATTACCAGCCTGTCTACGATCCAGAAAAAGGTTTGCCCTTCTTTTCGCTTCTTCCTGAATTTAGCTTTTAAAAAGGGAAACTGCCTTTTGGTTCTGACATCATAATAATAATTTACATAGAGAAACAGGCCAAATAAAATTCCCAGGGCTGCTCCATGGCTCGCCAGGCCACCCCTCCAGACTTTTAATATCTCTAAAGGATTTCTCAGGTACACTTCGGGTTCATAAAATAGAACATGCCCCAGCCGCGCGCCAATAAGCGTGGCTAATACCATATAGATGGTCAGCACCTCAACATCTCTTTTAGGTTTTCCTTCCTTTCTGAAAATATAAAAAAGAATTTGCTGGCTCAGTATAAAGCCAAAGGCGAAGAGAAGCCCATAATACCGGGGGCTTACCTGCCAGTTATCTAAAAAATTTGGAAAAATCTCAGGGTTTGGGTCCCAGACAAAATAGCTTATTATATACATTTATTTATTTTCTGCATCAGAAACAGGATTGAAAAAGGTTTAAATCATTTTCATCATATAGCATCAACTAATTCTTTTAATTCCGCTTCAAATCCACCTGAAAGTATAGGAAATCTACACCAGGTCCTGGAATCTACATTAAAATCATCTAAATGGAAAGAAGGAGCAAAGCGCTCTCTTTTCCACTGAGACCGGGCCCATAATTTATAGAATTTAATGATATAGGCCTTTAATAGGTCTGTTGCTATAAACTGTTCAAGGCGTAGGATTTCGAAAACCTCCAGAGGTGATTTCCTTTCCCTGATGGCAAGCTCTTCTATTTTTACAATCATGTGGTAGGGCATCAGGTCCGCTTCATCAGTTTGCGTAAATTCGTGGGGCCGTAGCTCGGCACTTGGGCTCAGTTTGTTTACATACTTCAATTCGGTATAACCCAATTCCTTTTCCGCCCATTTAAGCCAGCTTAAAATAAAGTGCTTGTCAACAGCCGCAATAGGAGAGATACTTCCACTGGTATCACCATCCATAGTGGTATAACCAACATCTCCTTCGCTTCTGTTGGAGGTAGCAATCAGCAAAGCATTCTTAATGTTGGTCAACATCCAGATGATCGGCGAGCGGGCACGAGCCTGTATATTTTGCAGGGCAATGTCATCAGTATGCCATTCCAGTTGCCGCCCTAAAGCAGTTTCAATTTTCATGGTATAGCTCTTCACCTCATCGTCAATGGTCCAGCTGTGAAATGTGGCGCCAAGGCTTTCTGCAAGCTTTGCCGCTGAATTAAGCGTATCCTCCGTTGAATTCTTTGTTCCCTGGTATGCGCAGGAAAGGAGGATAGAGGTGATCTTTTTTATGTTTTCTTTAGAGGAGGATGCTGTAAGGCTTTCCAGATGTTTATGCTGTAAAGATTTATCCATGAATTTTTCCATCCCCAGCTCTTCTATAGCGCGTTTGATCATCTCCGCCACAAGAATTGCACAAGTTGAGGAATCAGCGCCGCCGCTTAATGAAAGTACATATCCATTGCTCCTGCTTTTTCTCATATAGTCAAAAAGTGCCAGAGAAGAAGCTTTTAAAAATTCTATATTTTTATCATGATCATCATGATTAATTTGTTCGAAAACTGGTAGGGTGTTGCCTTTTACATCAACATCGAAATAGATCAGGTTAATATTCCTGAAGGATAACCTGCAGTTACGCTGCAGCAGGTTGCCCTTTTGCGCCATTAATATTTCTCCATCAAAAATCATCCTTCCCGCCTCATTACCCAGGAGGTTGGCATAAACATAGGTACAATTAAATTTTTGAGAGCTCGAAATGACAAGCGCTTCCCTTAATTTAGATTTTCCAAAGGCAAAATGGCTGGCACTGGGATTTAAAATAAGATCAATCC
>JALZND010000584.1 GCA_030857845.1 Bacteroidota bacterium
GGATTATGGTGCCATATCGATTTTTGACAGGTTGGTACATCTTTCAAAAAAGTACTCCAATTGCTCTGTCTTGGTTGGTTATGAAATGAGGCTATCCAAAGCATTGAAGCAAGGGGCAGATATTTGGTTGAATACCCCAAGGATAACCCGTGAGGCTTCAGGTACCAGTGGCATGACGGCATCCATGAATGCATCTGTAAATTTTTCCATTCCAGATGGCTGGATACCGGAATACAGCAAGCATGGCATCAACAGCTTTACCCCTACCCCAACAGACCATACCCTTTCACCTTTTGAACAAGATTTGATCGACAATATAAAAGTGATGGATATGCTGGAAAATGAAATTCTTCCCCTGTACTATGATGAACCACAAAAATGGATGAACGTGGTAACGAACAGCATGAAAGATTTACTGCCGTTTTTTGATGCCGATCGTATGGCACATGAATATTATGACAAACTTTATTGATTATAAAAAAATAAAATAATGGGCATCGCTGATTGATTATGTCTGAACTTTTATTGTGACCAAATCCAATTCAAATAATAATCATGGACAAATGAGGTATGAAGGCCTAAAGCAAACAAACAACATACTGCTATTTGTTATAGCAGCCTTGTTTTTGCTATATATGGGATCAACATTTTTTATACCCTTTACCTTTGGGGTATTTTTTGCCACCTTAATGGCCCCTTTTTCCAATTTTTTGGAAAAGTGGAAATTCAAAAGAACTATATCTTCATTAATCAGCACCCTGGTAATTTTGGTTGTGATAGGGGTACTCGCCTACTTATTTTTATACCAGCTTATAAGCCTTGCAAAAGACCTTCCAGCTATCCGGAGCGCATTGCAACAATTTCTTGTGAGCCTGCAGCATCAGATTTATACTGGTACAGGGTTTAGCTTTGAAGAACAAAACAAGTTACTGCAAAACAGGTCCGAATCTTTGGTGGTAGCCTTGGAATTTTACCTTACCAGGATTTTAGGTTCTATTATAGATACAGCTGTAAAATTTCTATTGGTATTGATTTATGTATTCCTGCTTTTGCTGTACCGCACCAAATTTTCGGCCTTCATTATGATGTACACAAATAAAGGCAAGGAATTGGAAACGGGAAGGGTCCTGGAAAAAATTGGCAACGTTACCTACCAATATTTATGGGGGCGGGTCCAGGTCATGGCGATACTGGCCATTATGTACTATTTCACATTTATAATTTTTGACATTCGCTATGCTATTTTGTTGACCATCTTTGGAGCCTTGATAACAGTTATACCTTATATCGGACCTTTTATAAGCGGCCTTGCCCCGATAGTCTTTGCCATAATCTTTGGAAAAGGATTTTACGATGTACTGCTTTTTTCATGCATTATAATGGTGATCCAACTCATCGAAAGTTATGTGCTGGAACCAATAATTATTGGGAAAGAAGTAGAATTAAACCCATTAACAGTAATCATTGCAGTTATCATAGGAGGCATGGTTTGGGGAGTAGCCGGAATGGTACTTTTTGTGCCAATCTTTGCCATGATCAAAATAATATCCAACAACCGCGAAAACCTCAAGCCTTTGGGTTATTTATTGGGTACTGCAGAAAAGGTGGGGTGATGGGTTTAAGGTAATTGGCTTATATATATTCCCCGGGTCATAGGCTCATTTCTTTATTAAGGGTTTCTAGTCAACCCGCGGAAGACTCGGGACAAAAGCGGGACACTTCATATTCCGTAAACCTGTAATTGGTGCTCATATACTTTTTAAAAACTTCACCGGACAGAGTCCTGCTTACCATTTGTAGCACAGGAGAACCTGCGCTAGTATGGTTGGATCTTTGTGCAAAAGCACTAAAGGGGCATTATCAATAGCGTAGGGCAACGCCCTACGTTTATTAATTATTGATATGCCAGCCCCAATGGGGCGTAAATCTTTTTGTAATTTAATCTAAAATCTACCAATCATCCTACCCTATTTCCGACGCTTTCTGTTACATCTCTATTCCTTATGGAATGATTAATGACGATGATGACCTCCATGGTTTCCAATTCGGTGTCTCATTGAGACTCTCGCCAGGCTCTTTGGCACATTAACAGAGCAGCCTCTCACGTTTCATAAATAAGCCTGTAAGAAGATCCTGCCACCTAAATGCCGGTTGGCCTATAACCAGTATGCAGTTCTCCGTCATAGTCTTCCCATCTGTGTTTCACAACCTATGGTTTTGCCAACAATATCCCTTTCGACACTTCTTCAGTGGTTCATTTTCAATCAGCTTCTCCTTACTTACCTGACTCCTTTAGTGGAGCCTTTTCCTTTACGCTCAGTACCATAGCTTTTCACTACATCAC
>JALZND010000585.1 GCA_030857845.1 Bacteroidota bacterium
ATTTTAATATTTTTGCAGTACCTCATTACTTGGTTATCTGTAAGAAAAAGGTCTGTAAGCGATTTTTTAAAATCATCACCTGTATTGTTGCTGTATAAAGGGCAATTTTTAAAAGAAGAAATGAAAGAGCAACGTATAACTGAGTTGGAATTAATTTCCAAAATTCGGCAGAAGGGCTTTGGTTCCATTGAAGAAATTGATGCTATTGTTTTAGAAACCGATAGCAGTGTAAGCATCATCCCGGATCTGAATAATGAAACTGTTTTAGAAGGGGTACGAAATTGGCCTACACTAAAAAAAGAATTTTAGAAATCATCATTTGGAAACCTTTATTGGCTTAATGATATTCTTAAGGCATGTGGCAGTTTAAAATCTTTCGTTTCTATTTATTTATTATTCCTGTATGCCTTCTAATCTTTTTGACTGGCTGCAGAAAGGAAGATGAGGTAGTGGCAACCTGCATTTCAGATGTTATTGTAGGAAAAATAATACAAGGAGAAGGTGAAATCAAGCTCATTGGAAGCTCCTGGGTAATTGATGTTAATAATACAGGAGGCAGGTATTTTGCCTGTAATTTTCCTAAAGAATATCAGGTAGAAAATATAATTATTATTTTTGATGCAGATGTTTACCAAATACCCCCCAATATGAGATTGGTAGGTACGCCAATCATTATCACTCATGTTTACGAATAACAATTATAGAAGCGATTTTAAACACTAAGCATTGCAGTGATCCTCACTTGCAACAAGGTTAGGAAAGGTGCAGCTATAATGGCATTAATTTTTACGGTTCTTGCTGCCATAGCTGCTTTTTTATGGCACTTTATGGAAATTATCCCTGCTTTTATAGCGATCTTATATAGGCTGTTATCCTCAAGCAGCCCTCGTGATTTTTTAACTTTTCAATTTAAAAAAGGTCCTTCATCTCCCCGAAAGATAAACCTGCTTTTGGTTGCTTCTCTTTGTATATGCTTTGGTTTGGAAAGGTTTCTCTGATTAAGTTGGGATGAGATTTTACTTGCTTATTGAAATAGATGGGAGAATAAAAACATGAAATACATTATAATGTTAGAAGCAGTAATTTGTCTTAGATTTGAAGTTATTACGGATAATAAGGCAAAAGTGGATTAGGCTTAAAATAAACTTTAAAAATCATCTTTACAATGCTCATAATAATTTCACCCTCAAAAACGCAGGATTTTTCTACAGGATCATCAATTAAATTAAAAACGCAACCTTCTTTTCTTGCAGAAACCGGGTTGTTGGTTAAGGAATTGAAGAAAAAATCAGTAAAACAAATTATTAAACTGATGGATGTGAGCCCACAGATTGCCTCTTTAAATTTTGAGCGGTATAAGCAATTTCACACTCCTTTCACACCAGATAATGCCAAACAAGCACTTTTGGCTTTTAAAGGAGATGTTTATACCGATATTGAAGTTGATGATTACAAAAAAGAAGAACTCCAATTTGCCCAAAAACATCTAAGGATACTTTCGGGGCTCTATGGGTTACTGCAACCTCTTGACCTGATACAGCCCTATCGATTGGAAATGAAAATCAAGTTAAAGTATAAAAGGAGGAAAAACCTGTATCAGTTTTGGGGATCAAGAATTACAGAACTATTAAATGAAGATCTGAAAAAATCAAATGATAAAGTACTTATCAACCTGGCATCGAAAGAATACTTTAAAGTCATTCAGGAAAAAGACCTTCAGGCAAAAGTTATAACCCCAATATTTAAAGATTATAAAAATGGAGAATATAAAATTATAGCCATTTTTGCCAAGCGGGCCCGTGGTATGATGACCAACTATATCATTAGAAATAACATAGAAAATGTGGAAGAAATAAAATTATTTCATCAGGCAGGATATAATTATGATGATAATCTATCGGGGGAAAATGAATGGGTCTTTAACAGATAATTTTCTTTTTTGTTTAAGATTTTTTAATACTAAATTGTTGATGTAAATACTTGATGATGACCTTAAATAACAAATTCCTCTTTGCCGCTATTATTGCCTTCTGTTTTTCTTCCTGCAGTGAGACTAAAACTTCACAGACAAACCAGGAGACCATTAACGCTTCAGAAAATACAGATGCAAATTTAGAACATCGTCTGGCAAAATATGAAACTGTAAGACTTACCGCTGATCTTAGTGGTCTTACAGAGAAAGAGAAACAAATGATTCCTTTGCTCATCCGGGCCGCTGATATAATGGATGGTTTATTCTGGTATGAAGCTTATGGAAAGGGCGATTCTTTAATATCTGTTTTAAATAATGATCAAGCTAAAAAATTTGTAAAGATAAACTACGGACCTTGGGACAG
>JALZND010000586.1 GCA_030857845.1 Bacteroidota bacterium
TGCCATTACCAGGTTCGGCAGGGATTGGTGGAAGTGTCCAGAGCAATGTTGGAGAAATGGTCAACAAGGGGCTTGAAGCCGTTCTTGATTACAACAACAAAATCGGCGATTTTAGATATGGCATAACGGTCAACGGTGCATTTAACAGAAATAAATTGCTGACTTTGAACCCCGAGCTGGAAGGTGTTTTTATAAATGATGGCGGTACAAATGAAGCATATAACACAACTGCTTCCAGGACAGAGCCTGGTTTGCCATTAGGACAATTTTATGGGCTCATAGCGGAGGGCATTTATGCAGACAATGAAGGAAGGGTGTCAAGGCCCACCATTTCCGGAGATCATAAGCCCCAGGCCGGAGATTTGATTTATAGGGATTTAAACGATGATGGCGTTATTAATGATGATGACAGGGACTATATCGGGAACCCATGGCCAAAACTTACCTATGGTTTAAACCTCTCTCTCGGATACAAAGGCTTTGACCTATCCGCATTTTTTAATGGTGTACAAGGTGTGGATATTTACAATGCGGCGCAGGTATTTTCGCATACATTTTATACAGATTATAACACTACCAACAAAATCTACGAAACATCTTTCTTTACCCCTGAAACAGGTCTTACCGACAAACCAAGGGCCGGCAATGTCGCAGAAACCGACAAAAATGGCAATTGGAATCGTATTTCCAGTTTTCATGTGGAAAATGGGTCATTTTTAAGGCTTAGAAACCTTCAGTTGGGATATACCATCCCTCCCAGTATCTTAAACAGGTTAAACATCAGTTCCGCAAGAATATTCGTAATGGGCAACAACCTTTTTACAATTACAAAATATTCGGGTATGGACCCCGAATTAGCGGGTTTGGACACTCGAGCGGGTTCGGAAGGTAATAGAGCGGGTGGCGTTAGGGCAAGAGGAATAGATGCCGGATGGAACCGATACCCATTAACCAGGCTGTTCTCTATTGGATTGAATTTGGAGTTTTAAATTTTTCTTAGAAAACTATAACAATGAAAAAATATATATCAAAAATATTAAGCATAGTGTTAGGCATTGGCCTGACCATAATTATCGTTACATCATGTAACGAGGATAAATTTTTAGATGTGCCTCGGACTGACCGGTTGGCTTTTGATAATTATCCCAATGAGCCTGAGGATTTTGATTTTCTTCTCAACGACCTGTATGGCAGGTTGAGGAATGGCATGTATTTAGCTTTTGATTTTCCGAGCATTACCTGGGCAAGAGGCCATGAAATAGATATAGCGAACCCGGTATTCCTTGAGTTTGCAAGGATGGACATCCTTCCCAGCAATGGTAAAATAAATGGTGTGTGGAATAATTATTATTCCAATATCGCAAGGACAAATTCTTTTTTGGACGCTGTTAATGTTTATCGTGAAAATAACCCTGAAGCTTCTGCCGATATCAAGCGTACGATGGATCTAAAGGAAGCCCAGGTATTGTTTATACGGGCTTTTAATTATTTCTATCTAGTTACGCTTTATGGAGAAACAGCAGTTTCAGAACCAGCCGATTTGTCAAAAATGGGAGTGCCCCTTTTTACGTCTGTCGCTATCAACCTTGAGGAAACACAAAAGGGCAGATCTTCAATAGGTGACGTTTATAACCTGATCATTAGTGATCTCATTAAGGCAGAAGGGATTTTGGCAGGTGTAACATGGCCTGAAAGTGAAATAGCCAGGGTAAATGAGTGGGGGGTAAAGGGGCTTTTGGGCAAGGCATATTTATATTCCCTCCAATATGCAGAAGCGGCCAATAAATTCAAGGATATCATAGATAATAGCGGGAAAAGCCTTGTACCTTTTAATATCTACAGAGATATGTTCAGTGATATGCATGAGTTCAACTCCGAATCCCTTTTTGAACTTAACTACAATACTTCTGGGCTGGGATCATGGAACAGCAGAGAACAGACGTCCCACTTTCTGGGAGTATTTAATTCCCCACTTTATATGAACGGTGACAGGAAAGTTGATAAGGGGGGGGGGTTTGGCAATTTTATTGTTCATGATAAGAACCTGCTCCGTTACGGATATGATTATCCAACCATTGTTAACCAAGAAGCGCTTCAAGTGGATGGTGTTTTTATATCAGATGAATTGATCAAAACCCAATTGGCCGGTTATCTTGATCATGCCCGGGAGATCAGGGAGAATATAACGGTTGACCCCAGGTTGTTTGTAACAACTTTGCAACCCTTTTATGATTCAGTTTTAATCGAGAATACTCCACAGGTAGTCGTTAAAAACCCAGGGGATGGAATTGTTCTTTCAAATCTTTATTCTTGGTCGAACAGGAAATATGCAGCAA
>JALZND010000587.1 GCA_030857845.1 Bacteroidota bacterium
AAAAACATTTTAATCGGCTCAAATAATTAACTATATTTGAGCCGATTAAAAATTAATCGGCTCATGACTTATAACTGGCAACTAGCGGGTTGGCCTGTTTTTCAATATAAAATTCAGGATATTCAGGCTTTATTCTCAGAATTTGCTGAAGAAACAGGTGAAGTAACAGGTATTGTACGATCCCTGGAAGAAAAATTGCAACAAGAAACTTTGTTACAAATAATGGTAACAGAAGCAATTAAATCTTCAGAGATTGAAGGGGAATATGTAAGCAGGAAGGATGTAATGTCGTCCTTGAAAAAGAATCTTGGGCTTTTAAATGCTCCCATTAACATAAAGGATAAAAAAGCCTCGGGCCTTGCACAATTGATGGTTGCCGTAAGGTCTTGTTTCAATAAGGAATTAACCATATCCATTATCCAGGAATGGCACAAGATGCTCATGTTGGGTAACCATTATATAGCAGCCGGAACCTGGAGGAAAGGCCAGGAGCCCATGCAGGTTGTTTCCGGTTCTATCGGAAAAGAGGAAATTCATTTTGAGGCTCCTCCATCTGCTAAAGTGCCTCAGGAAATGGAAGGATTTATTCATTGGTATAATCATTTCAATCTTCCGAACCTGGGGGCAATACCCACAGCATTGTTAAAATCTTCTCTGGCACATTTGTACTTTGAGACTATACACCCTTTTGAGGATGGTAATGGCCGTATTGGTAGGGCAATCGCAGAGCATGCACTTTCCAATTCTTTAAACAGGCCGGTATTATTGAGTCTATCTAAAAGTATAGAAAAAGATAAAAAACGGTACTATCAGGAATTAAAGCGTGCCCAAAGAACATTGGAAACTACCGATTGGATACTATATTTTATCAACTCGGCCTTTGATGCACAACGTGACGCTAAAGCAACAATACTCCTATCCTTAAAAAAGGCACAACTATTTGATAAGTATGGCGATAAAATAAATCAGAGGCAGGAAAAGGTAATCCGGAAGATATTTGAAAAGGGCTCATTTGGCTTTGAAGGCGGTATGACGGCCAAAAAATACATGACAATTACCAAATGCTCAAAAGCCACTGCAACACGTGATTTACAGGAATTATTTGACTTTGGTATTTTTACCAGAGGTGGTGCCGGTAGAAATGTAAGTTATTCTTTGGCCTGAAGCATGTTTGGAAAATAAAGAAAATATTATAAAGCACTAAAAGAATATAATGGTCAACTGAATAAAATTGCACTTGGAGAAAAGATTTACGATGATGAAACAAGAGAAATAATTGCGAGACTTCTATCCGAACATAAAATTGAATATGCAGAAAATAGAGCATGTAAAAACTCGCTGCCGCATAAAGCCACGCAGATTTTACCGCAATTCAACCATAATACTAGCAGGGAAATCGCTTTTAAGTTTCGTTGTTTATCTTTCAAAGTTCTCTGTCTTTAGAGATTCAAAATGAAGGAAACACCTATGATTTTTACATGAAATAACTTTTGGAAAGTTTGAAAGCACAAAATTATTTTAAAAGCGATTTCACTGGTAATAGTAGTTGTAATATTAAATTTTAAAGAAAAAGTCGTTTATTTGAGTGTCCTATAAATGGGTTGCCTTCAAAGCACAAATCATGGTTTCGCTATACTGTTTTGATGGGGAGGTCGATGGTTTCATTATTACTGCCATCATTATTTTTTGTGCCAGGTACCCAATAAATCCCTGCCGGATCATCCAGACAGATTTCTATTTTCACAGTGTTTTTCCCGGATGGTATTTAACAACATTCTGTCTTCCCTGTTTAAGACCAGGCCTTTTAGGCAACTTTGAACACATCGTCTATGGCTGTGTATTTGCACTCAAGCAAGATCCCTTTTAAATATGACCGAAAGAGTGGGGATGTTATTTTGGTTTCGGAAAGCCCTGATGAGTTTTGGTGATATTGTCGACCGCCTGCTGTTTTTTTGCCGATGCATGTTCGGCTACCCAAGTTTTTATCTTTCCAACTTCTCTCAATCCATCCCATTACCATTATGCTTTAAAATGAATTTTACTCCTTATCATTTTACCCATTTATGGATGACCTAAACATTTATATTATTTTAAATATTCATTTGTAATTGAATTAGCCAAACATGTAAGCGAAAACTTTCATGATTTAATCTATATTATTTTAGTAAAAATTCTCCCATATTTGCTCTATATTGCTATAATTAACGACGATCCAAATAAAATTTCTCGGACTATATGCTTCTAAAAAACCATAAAAGCTCTTTTGAAAAGACAAAGAAATCTCTTTTTTTATGTTGTAAGCCATTATCTTTTACCTTACTCTTAACTTTATTAT
>JALZND010000588.1 GCA_030857845.1 Bacteroidota bacterium
TGGATTCACTCGTACTACCTGAACGCCAGAGGTGAGTTCTGGCCTTAAAGGATCAGTAGGCGGCGTTAGATCACCCCATTCTGCTATAAACAGATTGCCCGCCCAATCACCCCAAGCCTCAGGTGCTACATCCAGTAAGGTTGGGGAAGAGTGTACTACGTGGTGACCTACTACCAGAGAAGGATCAGGAGGAGTAAGACCGCTGGCTTCATGATCGATCAAAAATCCAAGATCTTTACCTACAAATTCTCCATTGATATAGATGGGTGCCTGAAATTTATCAGGCACTTCAAATTCAGGGTTTGTGAGTGGTTTTCTGCTGGCGGAAAAGTCAGGCACTCCATACCACATACCCTCTTTTACTTTTAAAGTAGCGTCTATTTCTCCTTTCACAGGCCGTGAACCACGAATGTCATAACCATTTTCAGCAGCATACATTTCGCCTGTTTTATGATCCCAGGCAAGGCCAATCAGATTACGGAAGCCCCAGGCATGTGTTTTGATAGTGCCCATCGGATCTTTGGGGTCAAAAGATAAAATAGAGCCCCCACAAAGCGTTACGCCTTTAATGACCTCTCCCGGCTTTGTTTCGGTTCCAAAAGGCACAAAGGCACCAGTGAGAACAGAGTCGCCTTTTTCTTCTGTTAGGATATTGGCTGATTTAAAGTTTTTACCAATCAGTACAATATCCTGGCAGGGAGTAGAACGGGCATCAGGATACTGCGGATTGAGCGCCGTAGCGTCCATGACACCGGCATTACCGGCAAGACCTACCGCTACATACATGCGCCCATCTGGTCCCATGCGAATGTCGTTGATCTGGTGTTCGGCCTTAGAGTCTATGATGCCTTCAAACAGGGATTCTACCTCCCCTCCTTTTGTTACCCTTGAGGCTGCGCCTGTACCATTTTCGGCTCTATGGGTAACATAAAATGCACCATCGTGCCAGGTAAGTCCAACCAGTGCTACTTCGAAGCCTGGCTTGTTGGAGAAATTTACTGCTTCCTTAGCCATGCCATCTTTCACATGCATGATGCGCATGCTGCCTTTTTTAAATCCCAAACCGCCGCCAGCTTCTGCTACATACATTTCTCCCTGATTATCCCAGGTTACACTGGTGGGGAAGTCTAGTCCGTCTACAACTTTCTCCAACTGGTAACCATTGGGTATCTTTACCATTGGAAACCTGTTTTTTGGCTTGACAGGGTCAACTATAATATCCCTGAAAAATTCGCATCCTGAAAATAAAAATATCATGCTAAAGACAAAAATAAATTTGCCAGCGCCAGCAGCATAAGCTTTTCTTAACCAAAAGCCTTTAAATAATAATAGATCTTTAAAATTCATAACAATGGTGGTTTAACTATGATAAAAATTAAAAGTTCTCTAATTATTACCAGTAAAAACTGGTAATATGATCAATTAAAAATAGCAGAAACGGAACCTGCTCTACGGGATGTGCAGTAAAAATTTATTCCTAAGTCATCCGCATCCCGGATTATTCTGTAAACTATAAAAGTTTTTTCTTAAATATTGTCATTAATCCGACATACTAAGAAAAAAAATAAAAATAACTGAAAATTTCCGAAAAATTATACCGGCAATGCTAAAAAGGCTTGGGGAAAAGTTTTATGAGTTAGGAGGAGGAGATGTAAGAGAGTTGTTAACAGGATCACTTGAGGAATTAGGCAGATATAATTTGTGACATAACTATAGTTCCGCTACAAAAAGGACTTCTCAATATACACAGACTATCTTTATAATATCTTAGTTCACCAGGTAAACAGATCGGATTTTATTAGGCATAAAACTCTTGGATTGGGCACAAAAAAAATGCCCAGCCCCATATTTTTCATATAGAACTGACCATGACCAATCCAGTCGGCTAAGGTATCCCTTCCAAAGTTGCTTCCCAGCGGGATCACTTTTCTATAAGTCAAAAGACATCAAATACCCTCTTAAACCATTTGATGTCAAATAAAATGTTCGCAATTAGTGCGCTAAAAAAATTAATCTCTAAATCGGCGAACGATTGCAGTGTAAATGGCTGTATTTCAGCATCATTAGCTGAACATCTTGACTCAAGGTAACTATAGAGTTATTTTTATTCAACTTTTAAAGTTATCTATTATGAACAAATCTTTTAAATCCTTTTTCTTTTCGAAAAAAGGCAACGGTTACAAAGAGGGACCAATGCCTGTTTATTTGAGGTTATCTGTAAATGGTAAAAGAGCTGAAATGACAGTTCAACGTAAATGTGAGCCACTAAAGTGGAATCAATCAACAGGAAGGGCTAAAGGCACTAAGAAGGAAGTTGTTCAGCTC
>JALZND010000589.1 GCA_030857845.1 Bacteroidota bacterium
CTATAAAGGTGCGAGATCTTAATATGGTTCAGCAGGTAGCCATTGATAAGGAAGGTAAAAGGAATGCCAGCATAAACAGTAAGTTGATATAAAGCCACTATGGAAGGATCATTGGAACTTCGCATGATATAAGCACCTACAAAAATTTCAATAACGGGTAGCACAAAAGCATAGATCATGTTTGTCATCAGCAATACCCGCATGTTGTGTGGCATGGTGATAAAAAACTGATATTCGAAAGCAGGTTTTTTCAATAAGGAACCCAGGCTCCACCTGCTTTTTTGAACGGTGGCAGGAGCTGGTATATCCACCCGTACTTCCTTTTTAACTAATACATCTTCAGGATCCTTTTCGAGCATCTTATTTCAAAGTTTTAAGAATTTCATTAATAGAATAGGTTGCTCCGCAGATTACTTCATCACTGGCACCATAATATATGTACAGAGTGTCGCCATTCACAATATGCCCATTGGTAAAAACTACATTTCCAAAAAAGCCCGTAAGTTCATATTCTTCAGAGGGTTCCATCAACGGGGTTTCACTTCGTGCCAGGACAATGGAGGGATCATCCAAATCCAACAACAATGCCCCGAGGCAATAGCGATGTTCTTCATTGGCTCCGTGATAAATCTCCAGCCATCCTTTTGTGGTTTTTATAGGAGCAGCACCGGCACCCACGCGGGCACTGTCCCACATACCTTTTCGGGTGGTGGCCACACATTTATGGTTTCCCCAGTGAAGGAGGTCGGGAGATTCTGCTATCCAGATATAATTGCCACCAAGCATGGGGCTGCTGGGACGGTGCAAGGCATGATATTTTCCATTGATCTTTTCTTCGAATAAGGCGCAGTCTTTATTGTGAGGAGGTAAAATAAGGCCTTTCCGATCAAACTCTTTCCAGTTTTTTGTGGTAATTAAACCCACGCCTACACCCATAGCGGAAACGGCTGTATAGGTAAGATAATATGTATCCTCAATTTTATTGACACGGCAATCTTCAATTCCAAAGGCTTCATGTTTACCTTGTCCAAAAATGGGCTGGTAGCCTTCCGGTTCAATAAAGTGAACACCATCGGTGCTGCAAACAAGCCTGAGATGGGATAAGGTGGTAAGAAAATCTTCCCCTTTATAGGAAATTATCCTGGGATCCGAAAAATTAAGTTGATGATTTGATTTTTCAATTTTATGGATAAAAACTGCTCCTTCGTCATCGTACACCGGAAAGCTTATGAACCCTTCCTCCTGTCTGGGCATTTCTGCAACACGGAGCAATAGCCAGGTCTTTCCATCAAATTCAAAAACACCGGGATTCAAGAGGCATTGGATTTCCATTCCGATGCTGCTGGCCTTCAAATCAGAAGGCATAAGCAAGGGGTTCATTTCAAATCTTCTGGCAATGTCCGTTAGCACCACATGTTTTTCCTTTTAAATTGATATGGGCAATTAGTACAGGATAATATATAAAGCTGTCCGCCTGGTTGTTTAAAAAGTATCCTGAATTCAAATTTGAGCCTAAATAGAACCTAATGGACACAAAACGAATAGAGAGGACAACTTTCACTGGTTTCCGAGGACAGGATTGTTTAGATTTGATAAGTACAGAATGTACCTCGAACAGATGCTTTTACTGATCTTATCCTTATTCGCTCCATTACTTCAGATTAACACGGCTCCGTGGCCTTATCAGCATGTAAATAAAAAAGATGGGCTTTCCAACAGTGCTATCACCAGCATATACATGGACAAAAATGACTATGTATGGTTTGGGACATGGGATGGTTTAAATCGATATGATGGGACTTCGATAAAGGTGTATAAACCTGATTCTTTTCAAAAAGGTACCATCAGCAATAATATTATAAGGAAAATTCTTGAGGATAAGGCCGGAAATCTTTGGGTAATCACCCATATGGGCATCAACAAATATGACCGGGATAAGGATTCATTTAAAAACTATCTTACAAACTTTGATGGTCTGCCTTTTCTTGAATATAATACCAGGGCTAATTTAGGGCCTGATTCAACCTTGTGGATTAATACGGTGGGCAGAGGGGTTAGTCGGTATAGCAATGTCTCAGATGAATTTGTAAATGTACAATTTGATGGCGTTGAAGAAGATTGGCTGAAAAATGTCGCTGGAATGGGCAGTTCTGAACAGATCATTTATATGCTGGGCTATGATGGCAAGCTTGTTTCCGCCATCAATAACAGAACTTTATATACCAAACAGCTGATAGAAACAGGAAAATTGCAGCATTATGAGTTTTTCTATATAAAGGAAAAGTATTTTCTGGCTTTGTCAACAGAAAGCGGCAAGGTA
>JALZND010000590.1 GCA_030857845.1 Bacteroidota bacterium
ACTTAAGGTCATGCAGGCACTTTTCTTCATTAATGAGGCAGTAATAATAATAGTTTTGGGTTTTCCTGTGGACCCGGAAGTATTTATCGAAAAGCTTTCTTGACCATTTAACCATGACCTGCAAAAATTCAAGGTTGCAAGTTCAAACTCAGTTTTCTTCCCGGTCCCAAATTTTCCTGCTCGAATATCAGAAAAATAATATATGGAATTATTTAATGTGAAATACCTATCAAAAGATGCCATTTTTGAATTGGTCAAGCTAAAAATGAGTTTATGGCTTTCATGAATAATGTAAAGATAGCATGGTTTTTTTTGCTGTCTGAAATTACTTCAAGGATTTTAGTTTTATCAGAAGGTTCAAAAAACCCTGTTAAAGCCCTTAAGAAATCTTCTTCGGCCTCAAAAGATTCATATGAAAATCCAAACTCTTCGGCAAGGCCTTTTGCATTTAGGTGCTGATATGTTTCAAAATATTCTGATAATTCCGGAAGGTTTGATGGGCCATCAATGATTCGAAATATTCCTCCCGCATGATTGTTTAATACTATTATTTTAAGGTTTGGCACCGGGTAATTATTCCAGAAGGCATTTCGGTCATAAAAAAAGGCCATATCCCCTGTAATCAAAATAGTGTCATTCCCTGAAGCCAATGCAGCTCCGACAGCCGTGCTGTTACTCCCGTCTATGCCACTGGTCCCCCTGTTCACGTTTACTTGTAATCCTTTTTTCTTTGCTGCGATGCTTAGAATATTTGCATACCTTACTGGCATGCTGTTTGAAATATGGAGATTGCAAGCAGGGAGTTTTTCAAGAATATTGCTGAGCGCTTTAAATTCCCCAAATTCCATTGTTTTAACAAATTGCTCAAGGTATTTTCCGGACTGAAGATTGGCTTTTTGCCATTGCTCATAATAAGGGGATTTATTCTTCAGGTGTTCTGCCGAAATGATGTTAAGGTCATTAAAGAAACTTAAAGGTGTTTCCCTAATTATTTTTGTAAGTGATTGAAAAGTGTCGGCCACATCTCCTGCCGGCTGTATATGCCAATGCGCTTGAGGTTTATTGTTCCGCAAAAATATTTTTAGATTTTTGGATATTACAGAATTTCCAAAAGTCAACAACAGCTCTGGTTTAAGGTCTTGCAACAACGTATTACTTCCTTTTAGAAAAAGGTCGTGATGTCTTATCACTTCCCCCAATTCGTGCAGGTTGGAAATAACATCAGCAACAATGGGTAATTTTAATTTTGAAATCGTTGTATTGAGGACCTCGATAATTTCCTGCTCATAATCGGCTTGACCAGCTACAATAAGTACTTTATCAAATTTTAAAAGTTCCTTAAAAATATTTGCTTTTGTGTCTGCCGGCAGTTTTTGTTCTGCAGGGATTTCTTCAATTATTTTGATATCCTTTTCAAATTGAATGTCTTCGGCAGGAGTAGGGTATAAGGGTTCCCTTAAAGGAACATTTATATGTACCGGGCCAGGAGGGTAGGCCCTGGCAAGATTTATTGCTTCTGAAATAATCCGGGCTCCAAACCATTTTGCATCAGGGTGTTCAAAAGAAACTGGCAGTTCAAAGCTTTTCTTTACATGTTTATAATAAAGACCCTTTTGCCTGATAGTTTGTCCATCCAATTGGTCGATCCACTCAGGAGGCCTGTCTGCTGTAAACACGATCAATGGAACCTGCTGAAAAAAAGCTTCTGCAACTGCCGGGGCATAATTATATGCAGCAGAACCTGAAGTGCAGACTAGCCCCACAGGCTGCTTTAGTTGCTGTGACATACCTAATGCGATGAATGATGCAGATCTCTCATCGCTTATTGTCTTTACCGATATTTCAGGATGCCTTACAAAAGAAATAGTTAGGGGCGCACAACGGGAACCCGGAGAAAGCACAATGTTTTTTACCTGCTTCCTTGCGCAAATTTCAGCAATATTATGTATGGCTTGGTGCATTAAATAATATACTTTAGAATAAGTATTGCAATATTGTAATAAGAATGCTTTATAAATTTTAAATATAAAGAATTTATTTTCCTATAAAATACATTTATGGCTCTACTTGCATATGAAGGGCAAAATCTAAGTCTACTGAAAGCCACCCAGACATTTGCTGTAACATGTACCTGGCACCATCTGATCATCATCTAATGATAATTGAAGAAGCAAAAACCCTGATAACTAAAGGTGCTCAAGAAAACAGCACTACCATTTCGGTTACCAATTTTTTATTTTAAGTTTGCCCCGAATTCAATTGGTATTGATTATGAAAAAGCATGAGCGAAAGCACATCCGAACAAGGATGA
>JALZND010000174.1 GCA_030857845.1 Bacteroidota bacterium
GTAATGATACCAACATTTGGTTCTATAGTACAAAAAGGGAAATTTGCTGCTTCCGCTTTAGCATTAGATAGCGCATTAAATAAGGTAGATTTCCCTACATTGGGTAAGCCAACGATTCCACACTGAAGTGCCATTTCTTAATTAAGTCTTAAATATATAATATTCCTTATAACCTTTATAAAGCTCCAGAAAACTTACCCTCAACAGGGTGTATGCTGGTATTGCAGCGACCATCCCTACGATTCCTCCTAAGGTTGCGCCTACAAATATAATCACAAATATTTCTAAAGGATGCGCTTTTACGCTTTTTGAAAAAATCCACGGCTGTAAGACTATATTATCAATGATCTGTACCGTTGCAAAGACTGCAATTATTTTGATCAACAAAATATAAAACTCATTGGAATCCATGCTGAAGTCGCCGGTAGATACCCCTACAACAAGCCCAAAGGACGCCCCTAAAATTGGGCCTGCATAGGGTATGAGGTTTGCCAATGCTGCAAACACAGCTATGGTGAGGGCATAATTGACATCAAGGGTAACAAGGCCAAGTGAAGCTATAGTAAATATTGCCAACATCTGGAACATCAAGCCCAGTAAATATCCTGACAGCAATTTTTCGATTTTGTAAATGGCACCTATAGAAACCTCAAAATATTGATTGGGAATGATTGCCAATAATTGTTTTCTGAGGATCCCTTTTTCATACAATAGAAAGAAGGAAATAAAAAAAACTGCCATCACTCCTATAAAAAAACTTCCCGTAAACGAGATCAGGCTGTTTAATAAAGCACTGAAGTTTACACTACTGATCAACCTGGTTATGGCACCCCTGATATTGTTAATGATAAACCCCGGTGACTCTGAAGTTAAATTATTTTCGATCAAAAAACCCTCAAGTCTTGCGAAAGGCCCTGTCACCCTTTCAAACATATCGTTGTAGTCCATGTTGCTCAATATTTGAATCTGTTCTGAAACCACGGGAATGAACAGGATTATGAACAAGCTGAGCACACAAAAGAACACGATATATGACAATAGAACAGCAATGATTCGCGGAACCCTAATTGAAAAAATCTGGGTCTGCCTGATAGCACTGGTCAAAGGCCTCAAGATGGTGGCAAGGACAAGCGACAAAACAAAATATAATACAATATTAAAGAACAACCATCCAAGTAAAAGGAGGGTCAAGGCAATTATGATGAGGTATATAAACCTGTAGTTGGCAATTCGCATTGATGGATATCTGGATTGTCCCAAATAAAGAAAGCTCATGAATTATCAGGAGCTTTCATATAAAAATTTTAAAACCTTTTTAAGTTAATCCCAGGTCAATTCATCGTCACCCTGAGCTTCATTTTCATTTCTTTCAAATTGCGTAAAATCAACCTCTGGCATTAGTTCGGTTTTCACGTGCTCTACTGTGCCTTTTAGAGCTTCTAGAAACTTGTCAAAATCTTCTTTGTAAAGGAAAATTTTATGCTTCTCATAAAAATAACCTTCGTCCTTATACCTTCTTTTACTTTCAGTAATAGTAAGATAGTAATCATTCGAACGGGTAGATTTTACGTCAAAAAAATAAGTTCTTTTACCTGCTCTTACCCTCTGAGAGTATATCTCAACTTTTTCATTATCCTTATTCTCTTCCACAATCCTAAATTTTGATATTTTAAATAAAAATAAACTTTTAAAAATGAAGTTATTTAATTAAATTATTTAAGTTTAAATATAGTATAATATTTACAATTATTGCAAATGGCTTTAGAATAAAAACTTAATGCGAAAAATAATTTTGTTTATTTTCTTTGTGGATGCTGTTTCTTGCCATAATGGCTTTTCCCAAAAACTTGAGAAAAAAGAAGGAAGAGCTTCTTATTATGGCACGAAGTTCCATGGCAAAACAACAGCAAGTGGCGAAATTTTTGACATGAACAAAATGACTGCAGCCCACCCAAAACTTCCATTTAATACCCTGGTCAAGGTTACCAATAAATTAAACAACAAAGCTGTAATCGTTAGGATCAATGACCGCGGACCTTTTAGCAAATACAGGATCATTGATGTTTCCAAAGCCGCTGCGAGGCAACTTGGTATGGTTGAAAAAGGTACAGCAAATGTTATACTGGAGGTTTTAGAAGGTGAAAGCTTGTATGGGTTTCCTGATATATAAATTGCAATTAAAGTTTTCATTGGAAATTTTTGCAGAAATTTGGCTTAAAACCTCATCTTTTTTTCAGTGTTTTAAACTGTTTGCAGCGTAATATTATATTTATATTTCGGTTCAATGCTTTCTTGCGGTTGCGCATTTAAACTATTCAATTTTTATTCCAATAATCAACACATCATCTAGCTGTTCATAATCCCGCCTCCATTTTAGCAAATTTTCATTCAGCAACTTTTCTTGAATTTCCATGCTTTCATGCCAATTTTAAGTAAAAGCTCCTTAAATTTAATTAATTAAATTTTCATTGCCTCCTTCGCCACTTATTTGATTGGCATATCCATTTGAAAACATGTAAATAATGTCACCAGAATAAGGTCAATATAATGGTCGGAATAAATAGAAATTTTAGCGCGATTTTCTAAAATACCAAAAAATCCAATTTTTTTAAAACTAATGAGTTATTATTAATGAAATTATTAAAAAAAAGAGATGCAACTTGACCTGAATAAAGTAAAAGAATTTGGAAATCTGGAGCTGTTGGCAAAGCAGATGGTGGAGGGCTTTATAACCGGACTGCATAAGTCGCCTTATCACGGATTTTCTGTTGAGTTTGCTGAACACAGGCTATACAATTCCGGTGAAAGTACCCGGCACATAGATTGGAAGGTTTATGCAAAAACTGATAGGCTTTATACTAAAAGGTATGAAGAAGAAACCAACCTCCGGTGCTACCTGGTGCTGGACAATTCAAGCTCCATGTATTATCCTGAGGAAAACATTGGTAAAATTAAGTTTAGCGTATTATCAGCAGCGGCCCTGGCTTATTTATTGCACAAACAACGTGACGCAGTGGGGCTGATTAATTTTTCTGAAGATATCGACCTTCAGACAGAAGTAAAATCCACTCCATCTCATGTACACAAACTCTTTATTGAGCTGGAGAATATATTAAAAAAAGAACAAAAACTTAAAAAGACCCATGTTGATAAAGCTTTGCACCAGATTGCCGATAAGGTAAAAAGAAGGTCTTTGGTTATTATTTTCAGCGATATGTTTGCTGATCAAAGTGAAACAGAAAAGATATTTGCTGCTCTACAGCACCTGAAACACAACAAACATGAAGTCCTCCTCTTTCATGTTACCGATCATAAAACAGAGCTTAATTTTGAATTTGAAGACAGGCCCTATGAGTTTATTGATATAGAATCGGGCGAAAAAATCAAATTGCAGCCTTCTCAAATAAAAGAACATTATAAAAAAGACATACAGCAATATTACCACCAGCTGAAGTTAAAATGCGGCCAGTATAAAATTGATTTTGTAGAAGTAGATATCAACAAAAGCTTTGACGAGGTACTCAGTGCTTATCTTTTAAAAAGAACCAAAATGCAATAAAAAAGGCGGATTTACCGCCTTTTTTATCACTAATATTAAAATTTTTAGATTAAACGTGCAGCCATTCTTTTTTGGCAAGCAGCTCTTCTTCAGTTTCCCTATAGTCCGGGTCATCTACACAACAATCAACAGGGCAAACAGCCGCACACTGAGGTTCTTCATGAAAACCAGTACATTCCGTGCATTTTCCAGAAACGATATAGTAATATTCATCCGAGACCGGCTCTTGAGATTGATCAGCATCCACTACAGTACCGTCTTCAAGTTCCACTACTTTAAGATCTGTACCACCACCCCAGGTCCATTCTACCCCTCCTTCATAAATAGCGGTATTTGGGCATTCCGGCTCGCATGCACCACAATTGATGCATTCATCAGTTATCATTATTGCCATTGTAATTTCAATTTATTAATTAATGTACAAATATACAGCCTTCGAATTATATCAACAAAAATATAAACATTAAGTTTGTATTCAAAATCAAGTACCAGTTGTAAAAATGATGGACCTAAATCAAAGGATCAAAGCCTTGGCCTATTGGGGGAAAGCAATTCAGGCCCTGGACCATGAAGAAATGGAAGAGGTATATTTCAGGGCTTCAGGCCATAACAGTTGGTTCACAAGAGAAAGTGTGAACTTGTCCCTGGAAGGTATAGTAAGGTATCTTGATGGGGCAAACCTTGAAAAATGGATGGCTGGCTATACCGTTGAAGAGAAACAGCCAAAATCCGTTGGATTGGTCATGGCTGGAAATATACCTTTGGCTGGGTTTCATGATTTCCTGACTGTATTGATAACCGGCAACAAAGTTCAGGCAAAGTTAAGCTCACAAGACCCTTTTTTACTTCCTTACCTGGCAAAGATGCTGATAGAAATAGAACCGCTCTTCAAAGACCGGATTGAATTTGTTGAAAGATTGAAAAATTTCGATGCTATCATAGCTACAGGAAGTGACAATTCTGCACGATATTTTAATTATTATTTTGGCAAATATCCCCATATCATCAGGCAAAACCGAACATCTTGTGCTATATTAAAAGGAGATGAACCCGAAGTGGCACTTCAGGACCTGGGAAAAGATATTTTTCAATATTTTGGCCTGGGGTGCAGGAACGTTTCAAAAATATTTGTGCCCAAAGAATATGATATAACAGATTTATTTAAGCCTCTTGAACCTTATGGCGATATCATCAATCACCATAAATTCAACAATAACTATGACTATAATAAATCAATTTTCCTGGTCAATGCCGTTGAGCACCTGGATTTTGGGTTTTTATTATTGCGGGAATCAGAACAATTGGTATCGCCCATTTCTGTTTTGTATTATGTGAAATATGGTTCGGATGAAGATTTGAATCATAAAATTGAACCATTGAGACATAAAATACAATGTGTGGTAGCACCAGGTTCTTTTTGGCCCGGAAGCATCGCACCAGGCACTTCCCAAAAACCAGAATTATGGGATTATGCCGACGATATAGATACTGTTGCATTTATACTGGCACTTTAATTATTAATCAGTCAAAATCCCTATTCATTATCCTTTTATGATACAAATTCAAGACCCATTTTTGGTTTAAATTTTCAACTTTAACGTGTTTAAAAATAGTAGCATCTGAAATTAGAGCCAATTAAATATCTGCCTAATTGGATCTGGTTAATGGTAGTTTTGCTGTCTACACCAGAAAACCAGCCATTGTTATTTTTTAGTGTTGGTGCCAGTCTTATTTTATTTTTTTCAACTTAACTGGATTCTGTCTACAATCAAAAACAGCAGCTATGGTAATGGTCTGTTCTTTAATCCAGTAGATAATCTTATAGTTTCCTTCAACAAGATAGTGGAAGTCTTCAGGGTAGTCTATCAACAATTCTTCCTTCTGCCCGACATAAGGATTTTTCTTAAGAATTGATACTTTTTCTATTATTTTGTTAGTTGATATCTTTGCAATTGATGGGCTGGTTTTTAAATAATAATATTCATAAATGGACCGAAGTTGATTTTCTGCTAAAACCGACCATTCAATCTTCATTTCCAGGACTGAATTTTTCTTTTTAAATCCTGATGTGAAATAATACGTCCTTCTTCACTATCTCGTTTTGCCTGGTCTATCATCCCACGAAACTCATCCATTGACATAGGAGCCTGTGTATTTTCATACCTTTTATAATTTTCCTCCTTGATTAATGATTCTACTTTAGAAATGATTTCCTCATCATTAATTTTGAGAAATTCTTCAATTAAACTTAATTTTCTTGACTGTATGGTCATATTTTTCTATCCTTTTAGTCCTTACCAAAATTAACAAATTTACTTTATAAGTGTTGAAGTTTTTCTTTTTTTTTGCTTTGCAACAACTTGTAAAAAACAATAAGATCCGGTTGTGCCGGATCTTTTTGTTTAACATTTTCATTATCAGAATTAATATATTTCCAGTTTTTAATACTTAGGTCCTCTCCAAATTTCCACCCATCCATTGTATTTCTTACCAGAAGTCACCATCAATGTATAGTAATAAATCCCCTCGGGAAGATCTGTCCCTCTCCAATCATTTTGATAGTCGGTGACACTATGGACTGTTTTGCCCCAACGGTTGGTGATCACCAATTTTGTACCTGTTTCAGGTAAATTCCTGATATAGAAGGTTTCATTTTTATCATCTCCATTAGGGGTAAATACCGTTGGAATGAATAGACTTTGGTCATAGTCAATGTCTATTTCGCGAGAAATTTCACAATTATTTTCATCCAGTATCACCACTTCATATTTACCAGCATATAGGTTATTGAACATAATCTCATACTCCAAATTATTGGGATTTATGTTAACTACTGTCCACCCCCTATCGATTTCCTGACCTTGGAACAAAGGTGCAATAAGTCTGATCTTGGCTTCATAAGGCCATATACCGCCCCTGATCTGGTCTATAAATATAGAGCCTGTAGGTTGGTCAGGAAGCGAAATCTCTGTATTCTTTACCCTTGAACTTAAAGCAGCCAAAGGTTCAGTAATAGTGAAATCTTTTAGACTAGACCTCATTGCATTGGTACAGGTTGATTGGTTTTGGCTGATTTGGATCTGGTAATTGCCAGGCATAAATTCATATTCTGCTTCAGCAATGGTATATCCGGCAGAGGTGGAAATATTCAGCATATTTTTAGTAAATACAGGGGCAATTACACCTGATTTATAAATGGATACGGTAAACTGAATTTGCGTATCCCTGCTCACATTTCCAAAAGTCAAAGAGCCAAAAGCACCCTTACAGCCAATATTGCCCACGTTTTGGATATCTAAATCCACCGCTATTGGTCCATTATTGAAGGTTACAGGCAATTGCGTAGGGCAGCTATTGTCTGAAGACACCACATACACATAATAAGTTGTGCCGCGGGATAATGTATCCAAATAAGCTACAAAATCATCATTGCTATCCCGTACAAGAGGGTGCAGCACAATGTTTTCCTGGTCTAGCTCCCTGCTGATGCCAAATCTGTATGGAGGGGCAACCAGGGTATTGTTTCTGTCTACAATGATCTGGATGCGGCCATCTTTTCCGTCACCAGAACATGATGGGTCAGCAAGTTTGTATACATTGGCCACAACCTGGTTTGGCGATGGCACAATGCCTTGCCCATTAAAGATACAGCCCGCATTATCCCTAATTGCCACTGATTTGATGCCCCTGTCAATATCCCTGTACAATCTGTTGCCAGGGAAAGGCTCAAACGCACCGCCTTGGAAAGATATTTCATAAGGTGCAACACCACCAGATATAGAAGTTACCGTAAGAGAACCATCGTTTCCATTACAGCTGGCTTCAGTAGCAGTATACGTAAATGAAATTTGTGTATTGATATTATTAATCGTCACTTGCACAAATGCAGGGCAAGCATCATTTTCACTTTCACCCACTCTTATGTTATAAGTTCCTAGCGGAGGAAGGTTTGTAACTGTATTTCCCGGAGT
>JALZND010000175.1 GCA_030857845.1 Bacteroidota bacterium
CCATAACTGTTATCATTGGGTTGGCAAGCATGGTATTGTTGATTTACCCAGCCCTTTTCAAAATGTTTACAAAGGTAAAGTATATAGATTTTTTTAAAGGAATAAGGCCCGCGCAACTGTTGGCATTTAGTACCAGCTCTAGCTCCGCTACCTTGCCCGTCACTATGAAACAGGTAGAGCAGGAATTGGGGGTCTCAGAAGAAGTCAGTAGCTTTGTACTTCCTTTGGGCGCCACCATCAATATGGATGGCACAAGTCTTTATCAGGCAGTGGCAGCAGTATTTATTGCACAGGCCCTTGGACTTGAACTTTCATTGGGAAGCCAGCTGATGATCGTGCTTACTGCAACTTTGGCATCTATAGGGTCTGCGGGTGTACCTGGCGCAGGTATGGTAATGCTTGTAATTGTGCTTGAATCCATTGGTATTCCAACTGCTGGCATTGCATTGATTATGGCGCCTGACAGGATACTTGATATGTGCCGCACGGTTGTAAATGTAACAGGAGATGCTGCTGTTACCATGGTGGTGGCAAGTACCGAAGGAGAATTGCCGGACGGAATGATCAGGAAAACTTTATTATGAGCTAACCCTGATTAGGAACCAAAACTATAAGATATTGTTAATGAATTAAATTAAGCGCTCAATAATATGCTAACTACAAACCAGGAAAAACAAGGTAAACGTTATATAAATTTATATCTTGAAGCCAACCCCAACCCAAATTCAATGAAATTTGTGGTAAATTATATGCTGCTACCAGAAGGGATCAATTTTGACTTCCCTGATAAAGATGCAGCAAAATCATCCCCTCTTGCTCATGAACTTTTTCAGTTCCCTTATATAGAGCGGGTATTTTTTATGAGCAACTTTATTACCATCACAAAAAACCCTGATATTGATTGGATAGAAATAAACCATGAATTAAAAACCCATATCAAGGAATATCTTGAGGCTGACAAACCTTTAATTCTTGATGTGGAGCCAGAACTATATGAAGAAAATGATACAGAAGTCAATGTAAAGATCAAAAACATACTGGATGAATATATCAGGCCAGCTGTAGAACAAGATGGTGGGGCAATTAGCTTCCATTCATTTGAAGATGGCGTGGTAAAAGTATTATTGCAAGGAGCTTGCAGTGGCTGCCCTTCATCCACTATTACATTAAAGGCAGGCATTGAAAACCTATTGAAAAGAATGGTTCCTGAAGTTCAAACCGTTGAAGCAATAGGTGTTTAAATTCCAAAATACTATTAACTAAAAAAGCTGTCTTACCCGGACAGCTTTTTTATATTTATAAAAGATGAACTTATATTGTTATTAATTCATTTTTGATGGCATATTTCACCAAGTCGGCAGTGCTGTGAATATCGAGTTTCTGCATGATATGATTGCGGTGAGCATCAACTGTTCTTCCGCTAATAAATAATTTTTCGGCAATATCCTTATTGCTCATACCAGAAGCAATAAGCTTCAATACTTCTACTTCCCTTTTACTTATTTTTATACCGCTTGAAATATTTGTTTTCTTTCCTTTTAAGGAGTTTTCATAGAATTTCTCAAAAACAAGTTCTGAAATGCTGCTGCTAAAATACCTGCCACCGGCTGCAACTTTTGTAATTGCTTCAATCAGAACATTTTTCCTGCTGTCTTTGGGCAAATAACCTGAAGCTCCTACTTGAACTGCTTCTGAAATGAATGCTTCTGTCACTTCCATGGATAAGAAGATTACTTTTACGTCCGGGTGATCTTCCTTTATAATTTGTGTTGCCTCAATACCGTTCATCCCTGGCATCATGATGTCCATCAGAATAATATCAGGGTTATAAGCTTCAGTTTTGTTCAATGCTTCGTTGCCAGAAGAAGCTTCTCCCACAACCGTAATCTCAGACAAGTTGGAAAACATCGCACATAGCCCATCTCGCACCAAGGCGTGATCATCAACAATTAAAACTTTAATTTTTTCCATCTATTTGATTCTCTTGTTAAAGATACCCGGGTATTCACCTGACCCTCTTTTTTTGAGGTTTATACATTAATGACAATAAATGTAACTTTGCGAGAAATCACTTATTCCAGTTGATATAAAATTAACCAAGTACATTGAATTAGATTTTTTGAAAGGAGCTTCAATATTACATTGTAATGATATCTACTTTCTAGATTGGAAAAATTTATTCATTACATTCTATAATTTAAAAAAGGTTCATGTAACCTAATTAATTAAAATTGAAGGGTATGCTATTAGCTTAAAAAAACAAAAAACTACTTTTATCATTTATTGTTAAATCAGCAAGAATATATACTTTAATTTTACATAAATTAAAATCATAAACAAATAACATCAATTATTTTACAATATTTAATTATATCTCACTTTGGATTTTGAAACAACTATCTAATTATGGAAAATTTATTTGAAAAGCATAAAGAGGTTTTACAAAATGCTGTTAAAGCAATTAAAAAAAGAACATTTTTTTCTCATTTTCCAGAGCAACCGCTTCCACAAATCTATGGGGAACATGCAGATCAGGAAGGGAGAGAAAATTTTGAACAATTATTAGGTACTAATTTTAATGAAATTTTACAAGAAAAAGCTGAAAAATGGATAGGTGAAGAAGAATCGCCTTTTACCCAAAAACCTTTGGGAATTAAGTACCCAACTTACCCCTTAGAGGAATATGTTGCTAAAGCCAAAGAAGCTTTTCAAGTGTGGCGAAAAACCTCGGTGGATGAAAGAGCAGGGATTTTGATGGAATCATTGGAGCAAATCCGTAATAGGTTTTTTGAAATTGCCTATGCTACCATGCATACTACTGGACAAAGCTTCATGATGGCTTTCCAGGCTTCCGGTCCCCATGCTGCCGACAGGGCTTTGGAAGCGGTAGCAGCAGGGTATGGGGAGCTCAGTAAATTTTCTGGGAAAACAATATGGGAAAAGCCTATGGGCAAGTACAATATAACATTGGAAAAAGAATGGCGGGCAGTGCCAAAGGGCATATCTTTAGCAATAGGATGTTCTACTTTTCCAACCTGGAATACCGTACCAGGAATGTATGCAAGCTTAATTACCGGAAATCCGGTGATAGTAAAACCTCATCCTGGTTCTGTATTACCAATGGCAATATATATTTCTGAAATACAAAAGATATTAAAAAAGTGGGGCTTTGATCCCCATATTTGTCAACTTGCCATAGATAAAAAAAATAGTCCCATCAGTAAAGCTTTGGCAGCTTTTCCAGAAATAAAATTAATAGATTATACTGGCAATACTGAATTTGGCAATTACCTGGAGCAGCTTCCGGGGAAAATTACTTTCACCGAAAAAACTGGTGTTAATTCTATTATACTAGATTCCGTGGATGACCTTGATAAAGTATTGCAGAACCTGGCAGTCTCAGTTTCTTTATATTCAGGACAAATGTGCACAGCCCCTCAAAATATATTTATTCCCAAAGATGGTATAAAAACAAATGAAGGCAAGCTTGGATTTGATGCGGTTGCAAAAAAATTTACCGAGGCAGTAGAAGGCTTGATAGGCAACCCCAAAGCTGGGCCACATATATTAGGTGGCATACAAAATGAAAATACCCTTCAAAGGATCGTTTCTGCAAAAAAACTTTCAAATAAGGTTTGGCTTGAGTCAAAATCTATTGAAAATCCCTTATTTAAAGAAGCCCGTACTGCGGCACCTTTAATATTGGAGCTGGATGCTAACGAAAAAG
This sequence comes from Bacteroidota bacterium, assembly GCA_030857845.1. GTDB lineage: Bacteria > Bacteroidota > Bacteroidia > Cytophagales > Cyclobacteriaceae > JALZND01. Next base: position 3,728 of record JALZND010000175.1, read on the forward strand.
AAGCTTTTGGTGAAGAGCATTTTGGGCCTATAATTCTTTTGATAAAAACCGAAAATACACAGGAATCAATACAACTTGCACAAGAACTTGCCATTTCAAAGGGCGCTATTTCATGTGGGGCTTATACTATAGATCCTGCTGTTAAAGAACAAATAGCAGATTCAATGTCCCTGGCAGCAACGCCTGTGTCTTTTAATTTAATCGGCGGGATTTATGTAAACCAAAATGCAAGCTTTTCGGATTTCCATGTCACGGGAGGAAATCCTTCAGGAAATGCATCATTTACCGATGCTGAATATATCGTAAAGCGTTTTAACTGGGTTGGAATCAGGGAGCCTGTTTCATAAATAGATTTAATGTTTCCAACTTTTTATTTTCTACCAGTGTCTCAATGGTATAGAAAAAACAAAAGAGTTTAGATATGGCGCGGATCAGAATATGGAAAATAAATATCATTTTGATTTTATTGATAATCCTTACAGCATTTAGATGTAACGATCAAAATAAAATCAATGAACCTGGCAAAGCTCGTATTCTAAATGATATGTCTTGCAAAAAAGTTATTCTGTATGATCCGGAAATTAAACTTTCTTCTGATCCTTTTGAATTCGTTGAGATTTCTATTGAAGGAGCTTGCTTAAAAATAACAGCTGCATACGGGGGCGGTTGTGAAAATGATTTTTTTCAATTGCACGAAGCCTCAGGGATTATGGAATCCCATCCTGCTCAAATGAACCTTTTCCTTAAGCTTGAAGACAATGATCATTGCGAAGCTTATGTGCATACCGACCTATTCTTCGACCTTCAAAGTATTTCTTTGCCTTATAATACGGGAACTATAAGGTTTCACCTCAAGGATTATCCTGCAGAAATAGTTTATACTTATTAAAAGGGGTAATTTCTTCGAAATAGTGTAATAGGAAAAGAATTTCCAGCTTTAAAATTACTTTCTTCCGCAGATAATTCAAGAAATCCATCGCATTCCGTGAGATTTACCAAATCCCCTGAACCTTTCCCTGAATAAGGTTTTGCCATAAGTTTCCCATCGGCTTTTAAATGGGCTTTTACTTGAAGGAAATAAGTTAATGGAGCACTAAAAGATACATCTTCGGTTAATTCTGCCTGTAATTCGGGAAAATTAATTTTTCCCGTTTGCCGTTGCAGCCAGGGAAGGCAATATTTATAAAAAACCATAAAAGTAGACACGGGATTTCCTGGCAGGGCAAAAACTATTTTTGAAGATTTTATTTCACCAAACCAAAAAGGTTTTCCAGGTCTTTGGGCAACTTTATGAAAACGTTTTGTGACTCCAAGCTCCTCTAAAATATAGGGTACATAATCAGCCTTTCCCATTGAAACACCACCGCTCAAAATCAGCACATCATATAGCTCAAGGATTTCATTAAGCTTCCGAAAAAGGTGTGTCTTGTCGTCCAGGAGATGAAAGTCATCTGCATCAAATTGATTTTCTTTAAGTGCAGCTTTTATGGCCCATGTATTGGATTTCCTTATTTGATGGGCAAGTGGTTTGGTAGCAGGGTCTACCAATTCATCGCCAGTAGAAATCAAAGCTATCTTGGGCAAAGAAGAAACTTTTATAAAAACTTTTCCTACAGTAGCGGCAACTGCTACCTCAGCAGGTGATATTACCTTTCCCTTCTGAACCAAAACTTCACCGATTTTCCTGTCAGACCCTTGCTTGTGCACGTTTTCATTTACTCGTTTTGGAGATACCAATAATTTTGCCATTTGCTTACCCCCAACATTAACCATTTCAATATCCTCATATTTTATAACAGTATCACATCCAAGGGGCAAAACGGCACCAGTCATTACCTCCAGGCAATTATTAAGGCCCTTTACTTGTTTTTGTGGCTGGCCAGCATATTGAAGGTCTTCTATCTCTATGAGATGTTTTTCCCTTACTTGATTAAAATTTATTGCAATACCATCCATAGCCACCCTGTTGAAAGGCGGAAAGTCCCTGTCGGCCAGGATATTTTCCTGAAGCACCCTTCCCACAGCTTCTGAAATGGGTATTTGAATTAGAGATAAAGCTATGCGAGTAGATTGAATTATGGCAGATGCTTCTTCAACAGTTGTCATTTAGGTATAATTTTAAGAAATTTATACAAAACCAAATTTGGGAACAAAGTTTTTAAAAAAATTGGTTCGATTCATTTTAATATTGTGGTATTGAATGCCTAGCGTAATTTCGTCTTAATGTCAACAAAAGATTAGGAGATTCTAATCTTTGAAAATTCTACCTTTTTTAAAAAATAAATTATGGAAAATAAAAACTTTACTCATGTTGATGGTAAAGGCAATCCTGGAATGGTGGATGTAAGCGATAAAGCCATTACTAAACGTACAGCAACCGCTCAGGCGATTGTAATGGTGAACGAGGAAGTTCTTCAACATCTGGAAGGAGGTGAAATAAATACCAGGAAAGGACCTGTATTCCAAACTGCAATCATTGCTGGAACTATGGGAAGTAAAAAAACCGCCGACCTAATCCCTTTGTGCCATCCATTGGGGTTGGAGAGTTGCAAAATCCAAATAACCGTTAATGACTTAAAAGAAATAGTAATTACATGTTCCGCATCAATAACTTCAAACACAGGTGTAGAAATGGAAGCTTTAACGGGTGCTTCAATTGCGGCTTTGACAATTTATGATATGTGCAAATCTTTTTCGCATGATATTGTTATAAAAGAAATTAAGCTGAAGGAGAAGACCGGCGGAAAAAGCGATTATACAAACAGATAAACTTAAATCAATGAAAGGACACCAAAAACATGCTTCATTGACCAAGTCAATACCAGGTTTTTTTGGAAAGACTGAAATTTCTATTTTGGGCACTCCCTGCGGTAATATTCAGGAGCTTGCCTTTAAAATAATAAAAAATCACGCTCAACATTATAAGATTTCATATGTTGATGCTGACCATAAAGGAGTTGAGAATGATATTAATAAAAATTCTTCAGCTTTAGCTTTTGGAGCATCAATGGAATATATTGATAAAATAGATTTTCAAAGGATTGATTATAAAAAACGTTTCAATGAATACCAGCTCAAAAGCCAATTTATAGACCATGACCTGGTCCTTGTAAATGGAAATCATTATGAAGCAAAAAACCAAATTGTGGTCATAGACCCGGCAAAACCGCTGGAGAAAAAACTACATAAGCTTACCAATATATTGGCATTTGTCTTAAAAGAAAGCCAGGATATACCAGAATGTATTAAAGATCATTATCCCCACTATGGCTCACTGCCTGTTTTTCATTGGAATGAAAATAAAAAGCTTTTTTCAATTGTGCAGGAGTTTGTAGAAGAAAATATTCCGGAAATCAAGGGCCTTGTTCTGGCAGGTGGAAAAAGTACCAGAATGAACCAGGACAAATCCTTGATCCATTATTATAATAAAAGCCAAATAGAACATACCCACGCTTTATTAAAGCCTTTTTGTAAAGACGTTTTAATTTCTTGCCCTGCAGAACAAAAAGAAAAGGTGCCTGCTGAATTTAACGTCATTGAAGATTCTTTCCTTGATCTTGGCCCTTTTGGCGCCATCCTCTCTGCATTTAAAAAAAATCCTGATGCTGCCCTGCTGGTTGTTGCCTGTGACCTTCCGCTTTTAAATGCCAGTACTTTAAATTTTTTGGTTAGCAACAGAAAAGCATCATGCATTGCTACTGCATTTATGGACCCACAAAATGAATTTCCAGAACCTTTGATTACAATATGGGAACCTAAAAGCTATTTTAAACTGCTTTATTTCCTAGGC
>JALZND010000591.1 GCA_030857845.1 Bacteroidota bacterium
GCAGGTTACATTATGATCTCCGGTTGGAAATGGAAGGAGTGCTTAAAAGCTGGGCAGTTCCTAAAGGGCCGTCTTTAAATGTAAAAGATAAAAGGCTGGCAATGATGACAGAAGATCACCCTTTTAGTTACAAGGATTTTGAAGGTGAAATTCCAGAAGGAAATTATGGTGCGGGTATTATGGAGATATGGGATAAAGGCACTTACAATGCACTGGATGCTGAAGACCGAAAGGAGGCAGAAGCAAGCCTGCTAAAAGGCCTGGAAAAAGGGGACCTAAAATTTGTGCTGAATGGTGAAAAACTTAAAGGTGCTTTTGCTTTGGTAAGGATAAAAAATGATGATTCAGGCCAGTCAAATTCATGGTTGTTGATAAAGAAAAAAGACGAACATGCTGTAAATGAATCATATAATAGTGAAGACAATATTGCAGCAGATTCCAAAATAAAAAAAGGCGGCAACCCAAAAATAAAAACATCTAAAAATACCACATCAAAAAAGGAAGCTACGATAAAAAAAGCAGAAAAAAAGCCAGCCGAACCCGATCAGAAAGTGGTGCAGGTAGATGCACCTAAAGTCAATTTCCCTCAAAAGATAAAACCTATGTTGGCTAAGTTGATCGATAATCCTTTTGATGACCCTGATTATATTTATGAAATTAAATGGGACGGCTATAGGGCAATTGCTGGTATTCAGGGCAATGAAGTTTCTTTATATTCAAGGAATGGACTTTCTTTCAATGAGAAATACCCAAGCCTTATTAAATATTTAGGCCAGGTAACGCAGGAAGTTGTATTGGATGGCGAGGTAGTAGTTTTAAATTCTAGCGGGCATGCCAATTTTCAAATGCTTCAAAACTACAAAGAAGAATATGCACCTGACCTATGCTATTATGTTTTTGATATACTGTATCTAAATGGGCACACCCTGGTAGAACTGCCTCTGGTGGAAAGGAAAAAGTACATCAATGAGGTGATAAAAGATTTGCCCAATATCCGGTACAGCGATCATATAGCAGAACATGGTACCTTATTTTTTAAAGAAGCCGAAGATAAAAACCTGGAAGGCATTATTGCAAAAAAGGGAAGCAGCCCTTACAGGATCGGTAAAAGAAGCAATGATTGGCTGAAGATAAAAACATCGCAACGACAGGAATTTATAATTTGTGGGTATACCGAACCAAAAGGAGGCAGAAAGCACCTGGGTTCCTTGATATTAGGCGCGTATGAGGGCAAAGAGCTTGTTTATGCTGGACATTCCGGTGGAGGTTTTACAGATAAGGACCTTAAGGAAACAAAAGAAAAACTGGATCCTTTAATTCAAAATAAATCACCTTTTAAGAAAAAGATAAAGGCCAATGGTGCAGTAACCTGGCTGCGGCCCGAATTGGTCTGCGATGTTTCTTTTGCGGAGTGGACAGATGAAAAAATATTACGGCATCCTATTTTCCAAGGCTTTAGGGAAGACAAAGAAGCCAATGAAGTAAAAATAGAGCAACCAGCAGAAATAAAAACAATGGGCAATAAGTTGAAAAAAATAATAGAAAATCCTGAAAAATCCGAAAAATCCAGCCTTTCAAAAAGCAGGAAAACAGATACAAAAAGCAAGAAAATAGATACTAATAAGGCAGAGAATGCAAAGGAAACCAAAGGGAAAAAATCAGACAATGAGGATACAGAAGTTGTAGATAGAATTAAAAGCCCTGAGCAAGAGAAAGCTAGTGATAAGCCGGAACCCAAAAAGCTTGACAAAAATAGGGAGAAGGTAAAAGTTGGCAAACATTCACTAATTCTTTCAAACCTAAAAAAGGTTTATTTTCATGAATCAGGAATTACTAAAGGAGACCTGATCAACTATTATTCTGAAGTTGGAAAATTTATCCTTCCCCATCTTAAGGATAGGCCCCAGTCCCTTCACAGGCACCCTAACGGAATTAATAGGCAAAGCTTTTACCATAAAGACATGAAAGACACCTTGCCAGATTGGGCTGAGTCGAAGCTGGTGCACTCAGATGGCAACAACAAAGAAATCAATTATTTGCTTTGCCAGAACCAGTCCACTTTGACCTATATGAACAACTTAGGGTGCATAGAGATCAACCCATGGAACTCCCGGGTGCAATCTTTAGATAACCCTGATTATACAATTATTGATTTGGACCCTGCTGACAATACTTTTGAGGAAGTTATAGAAACTGCTTTGGTGGTAAAAAGTATATTGGATAGGGCAGGGGCAACATGTTTTTGCAAAACTTCCGGTGCATCAGGAATGCATATTTTTATACCCCTTGGGGGAAAATATGAT
>JALZND010000592.1 GCA_030857845.1 Bacteroidota bacterium
GAGCAGGGCCACAAAATAATATGTTGCGTAAGAGATAAGAAAAGATTCCCTTCCGAAGGAATTTATAAACATCCGGATATATCATTATTTGAAGTTGATTTTCTTAATGATATCGTTTTTTCTGATATAATTAAGGACATAGATGTTGCTTATTACCTCATCCATTCAATGAGTTCCCATGAAAAAGATTTTGAAAAGCTTGAAGAACAATCAGCAAACAACTTCCTTGAACTGGTAAAAAAATCTTCAGTAAAGCAAATCATCTACCTGGGTGGAATCACCAATGAGGTTATGCTTTCAAAACATCTTTCTTCCAGAAAAAATGTTGAAGAAATTTTAAGCAAAAGTGAAATTCCTCTTACCGCAATAAGAGCGGGTATTATTGTAGGTTCTGGCAGTGCCTCATTTGAAATTATACGGGATCTTGTGGAAAAGCTTCCCATCATGATAACGCCAAAGTGGCTTAAAACTAAAAATCAACCTATTGCAGTTAGAAATGTGCTGGAATATCTAATAGGGGTTCTGTTAAAAAAAGAAACATTTAACAATTCATATGATATAGGAGGACCCGCAGTATTGTCATATAAAGAAATGCTGCTACAATTTGCAGAAGTTCGTGGTTTGAAAAGATTTATTTTTATTGTACCTGTAATGACGCCCCGTCTTTCATCCTACTGGCTTTATTTTGTCACATCAACTTCCTATAAACTTGCCACTAATCTTGTGGATAGCATGAAGGTGGAGGTAATTGCAGGTGATAACAGGTTGGAAAAGATGCTCAATATCAAACCAGTGCCTTATAAAGAAGCTGTGCTACTTGCATTTCAAAGAATTTCTCAAAATAATGTAATTTCAAGCTGGAAAGATTCACTGGTATCAAGTTATGAAGATAATCATTTGCTTGAGCATATGCATGTTCCGGTCAATGGTTGCTTTATTGACAGAAGGCAGAAAAAAATAACACAGAATGTAGAAAGAGTTCTTGATAATATTTGGTCAATAGGTGGAGAAAGAGGGTGGTATTATGCTGATGTGCTATGGAATTTACGAGGATTTATGGATAAAATATTTGGAGGAGTAGGATTACGGCGTGGCAGAACAAACTCAAAAAAGATCAATACAGGAGATACACTTGACTTCTGGAGGGTGCTTGCTGCAGATAAAATAAATAAGCGATTGCTCCTATATGCTGAGATGAAACTACCGGGAGAAGCCTGGCTGGAGTTCAGGATTATAGATAAAGATAAAAAGCCATTTTTACAGCAAACGGCTACTTTTCGTCCCAAAGGATTATTAGGAAGATTATATTGGTATTCTGTAATGCCATTCCATTTTTTTGTCTTTGATGGAATGGCTAAAAATATTATAAAATATAAAGGTGTTTTATAATAATCTTATTATAATTCATATTTCTATCAAAATTAACCAGGGATAAAGAAGTTAAAACTTGGTTTTTGAAATTGTTTTTCCTGTTCTTTTTCTTAAATACCTTCCAACTTTAGCAGTAAAAATTACTAATTTTTGTAGAGTGGGGTGCGTCATTGCCAACGCACCTTCAACCCATGAAAGTTTATGTTGAAGAGGATCTCCATTCTTTAGAATATGAAAAAGATAACTGATTTTATAAGGTTGTGCCAGAGGTAAAAATTTGATTTCAAAAGCATTTTCTTCTAACTGAAAACTTCCCCAGGCCAAAGCTTCTTCTTTAGAAGGATTTCTTGCAAAAGTTTCAATAATTTTAGCCACCAGAGGTCTTAAATGTACGTATGAATCTACATAATTCTCATTGAGAAATAAGGATTCTGTAAATTGACTTACGGTTTTTTGAATGATTTCCAATTCCCAATCAACAACTTTATCATTTTTTTCGCTTGAAAGCACGGGTTTTATCATATCCCCAGCCTGTTCATACCCTATAACAGAACCATGATCAGCAGTGCAAAAAGATTCCATCAAAGATTGAATATTATCAAGAAGTTTGGCATAACCCACATTAATAATTTTATCAACCAGATAACCTTCTTTTAAGCCGTGTGACTCCCCTTGTTCTTTAGCTTTTAGAGCAAAGTAAAAACCTTTTGGGAGTGGGGCACCATAAAGCTTTAGTATTTTTCCCATAAAATTTTGGCTGTTGCCTCCCCAACCTACGTCCACCATTGCCCAATCATCATTGAGAGTTAATCCTTCTTGTTGATAGAATTTAAATAGTATCTGTCTTTTTACTTTTGCCTTTTCAAGTATAATGCTTTCTACATCTTTTTGAAGCAAAATGCCTTGCATTGTCTTAATCTGGTCGTT
>JALZND010000593.1 GCA_030857845.1 Bacteroidota bacterium
GAAGGGGATTTATGAATTCCTTCAAGAGTCGAAAGGGCTACGTCGTGATCAAGCTGAAGGGATGACACAACATGTAACCAACATGGCAAAAGAAGTTGGGCTTACGTTTGATTTTGACAAAATTGTCGTTGCCAATTCTTTTGATGCACACCGATTTATACATTTTGCTGCCCAACAAGGTCTTCAAAATGAGGCTGAAGAAAAGCTTTTTGCTGCTTATTTTGAACAAGGTAAAAATGTAGAAGATCATAATGTGCTTGCAGGCATTGGAGAAGAACTAGGACTTGATATCCCTAAACTTAAGGAAGTACTTATTGGAGATGCATATGTACAAGATGTAAAAGCGGATATTCAAGAAGCACAAAACCTGAACATTACCGGGGTTCCTTTTTTTGTATTGAACAGGAAATATGGGATTTCGGGGGCTCAGCCTGTAAATATATTTCTAGAAGTACTAGAAAAAGCATATAAGGACGAAATACAACAGATGGAAGTTACAGCTGAGGGGAATTCCTGCAAGGACGATAATTGTTAATTTAAAATTTAAATATAAAGGATTGGGTTGTAGGTCAACCTTGCCAATACTGGCAGGGCTTATTTTTTAGTGTGCCGTGCATGGCAAATAACTCGACGGTGCAAGTCCGTTATAGGGTCTGTAGTTGCCAACATTAGCCAAAAGCAAGGGTGTCCATCGTGAGGTGGAACCGGTCCAGACGGATGTCATGCCAAAGGAATGGAGTCAAGTTCCGGCCCGAGGAACACGAACATCATCAGGCATACCCGATGGGGATTAGTTTGCCAAACAAAACAAAGTCCAAAAACCACACGGACGTTGGGGTTTAAATGAAATATTTGTCTTACCGCGGGAGATCATCTTGAATAATATTCTTAATCAAGCTATGACAGCAAAGCACATTATTGTTCTTTTTGCCAATCCCATAATAAAATATTCCACACATCTGTCTCATCCTCAAAACTGTGCACGGTGTTAAAGCCAATTTTATGGTGTGCTTTCATTGAACGGGTATTGTTTACAGAAACTTCAGTTAGGCAAATATCGAATTTGTCAGAAAAAACCTCTTTATGTTTTGCGTATAAAGCTTCAAATATGCCTTGGCCCCTATGTGTTTCAGCGATACAAATCTGTCCCATTACATAATATTTTAAATCCTTAAGAAGCCTTTGATTATATTCCAGATTATTGAACATCTCGAACATCGGGATCAAAACAGGGATCATTTCCTTGAATTTCTTTAACATTACCAAAGCATAACCCACCACTACATCATTGTCTATGGCAATAATTTGTTGGGCAGCACTGCTCATTTTTGTTAAAAGTTCTAAATTGTGCCTTACCGTCACAAATCCATTTGTTTTTTTCACTTCAAAAGAAAGGCTTTGGACATGGTTTTTATCTTGTAAAATCAGGATTTGTTCAAGCTCTTCTTTGGTTTCTGCATGTTTTATTATGATAGATGTTTGTATTGGGATTTGCATTATTTAAAGCTGTGAATCTGATTGTCCTAAAAATTTGAATATATAGAAATATTGCAGTAACTAAAACACCTTATTAAGGAAATTGTAAAGGATATTTGACAATCCAGCCAAAACAAAAACGGTATAGCTAATTAAAGCCATACCGTTGAATTTTTTTTTATTATTCGGATTTCTCCAGTGGACTACTAAAAATTTGCCGCTTGGTTTGTATCAAAATCTATGCGATGAGCCAGCCTGCAAGATGGGCATTAAATCTGCTGTCCAACTTCATACGCATGAGTTGAATTCTGATTTGGAAAGGAAAGGACATGAATTTGTAGTATCCTTACCAAAAGCAGGAAACAGGCATGGAAAATCAGAAACTATATATACTAGTTTCTTAAAGAAATCCCACAACAGGTTTCAATTTGGGGGGAAATGGGTATCTGTCTCTACCACAAAGCTGTCAGTCTTTAAGCGCAAATAGCCTTTTCTTTCTTTTTAAACACTTCATGGCCTATCTCCACTATGACCTGGTTTATCACATTAAGCAGATTCATCTAACAGGATCACATTATAGATATTCTGGTATTCATACTGCCTGCCCAAAGTAAAATCTTTCGGGAGCACGCCAAGTAATAAATGCGGGAATGAGTTTTTTCCTTTCCAATGATGATCATAAAATCCATCAACAATGATCAGGCATCTCTTTTTTAAGGCAGATTTCTGAAATGAATTCTCTCAAACATTTCTTCTCCCCGGGCATTTAATGTTGTATTTGAAATCTTTTGGCACGATTGCACATCCTATCCCACCAAGGA
>JALZND010000594.1 GCA_030857845.1 Bacteroidota bacterium
GTTATGACCTTAGAAGATAATATAGATATCAGCAGGGGCGATATGATTGTAAGACCAAACAACCAGCCCAAGGTGAGCCAGGATATTGAGTTGATGATCTGCTGGATGCATGAAAAGAAATTGGTAAAAGGAGGAAAATATAGCCTGCGGCATACCACAAAAGAAGTAAGGTGCATCGTTAAAGAGGTTCGTTATAAAATTAACATCAATACCCTTCATAGGATAGAAGATGAACTGGAAATAGGTCTTAATGATATTGGAAGGATTTTGATCCGCACAACTTCCCCGCTTCTTTATGACAGCTATAAAAAGAACAGGACCACAGGGAGTTTAATTTTGATAGATGAGTTTACCAATGAAACTGTGGGTGCTGGTATGATAATTTAATTATGATGTTAGAAAAAGTTAAAGCATTATCTGAAGAAATTAAAGCCGCAAAAGCCCAAAACCAGGATGAGCTTGAGGCTTACCGTATCAGGTATATCAGCAAAAAGAGTGTGGTAGGCGATCTCTTCCTTGAGCTTAAAGACGTGGCCCCAGAAGATAAAAAGTTGATGGGCCAGGCATTAAATGAGTTGAAAAATGCTGCCCAGGAAAAATTTAAAGAGCTTATCAGCTTTTTAGAACAGCAAACAATTAAGGGCATCCCTGAACATATTGATTTAACCTTGCCACCAGCAACTTCTTTGGGCGCGAGGCATCCTCTAAGCATCACAAGGGCAAGGATTGTTGAAATATTTCAAAGAATGGGTTTCAACCTTTCAGAAGGTCCTGAAATTGAAGATGATTGGCATAACTTCAGTGCTTTAAATTTCCCTGAAGATCATCCTGCCCGGGAAATGCAAGATACTTTTTTTATATATAAAGCTGATAAATCAAAACAGGGCGATTCTGATGTTGCTTTAAGGACCCATACTTCATCGGTTCAGGTGCGGGTCATGGAAAACCAAAAGCCGCCCATCAGGACGCTTTCTCCAGGCCGGGTATTTAGAAATGAAGCTATTTCAGCTCGCGCGCATTGTATTTTCCATCAGGTGGAAGGTCTTTATATCAATGAAAATGTGAGTTTTGCTGACTTGAAGCAGACTCTTTATCATTTTGTAAAAGAATTTTTTGGAAAGGAAACTACTATAAGATTTCGTCCTTCATTTTTCCCTTTTACCGAACCTAGTGCCGAAATAGATATCAGCTGTCAGATTTGTAAAGGAAAAGGATGCAATATCTGTAAATATTCAGGCTGGGTGGAAATTGGAGGTTCTGGTATGGTAGACCCAAATGTGCTGAGCAACTGCAATATAGATCCTCAAAAATATACCGGATTTGCTTTTGGTATGGGAATAGAGCGGATGGCAATGTTAAAGTACAGGATCAAAGATCTTCGGTATTTTACAGAAAATGATATCCGCTTTTTAAACCAATTTATTTCTGAAAGCTAATATCAGCAAGATTTATTTTGTGTTTTAGATTTGCCGATTTTATAGCCTTTAATTGATCAAAATTAACCATGATAGGTTTTTAGAATTACCCATATATTTAAAATACAACATTTGAATATTTCCCTTGTTATCTTGTTTTAGTGCTTTTAAACAAGCTCTTTAAATCTATAGCTAAGTTTTAATTATCTTCAATGAAAAAAATTGCTATTGTAGGTGCAGGAACAATGGGGCAGGGAATCATTCATCTTACTACATTGGCTGGATTTAAGTCAATATGGTATGATGTAGAAACAGGCATTTTAGAAAAAGGCTTGAGTGCTGTAAATAAAAATCTTCAGAAAGCTATAGAGCTGGGTAAAATTACCCCATCTGAAAAGCAAGAAGCATTACAAAGGATAGAAGTTACTACGGATATCGATAATTTAACTGCTGATTTGGTTATCGAAGCTGTTGTTGAAAATCTACAGGTAAAAATGAAGATATTTGAAGCCCTGGAAAAAATCAATGAAAAAGAAGCGATTTTTGCCACAAACACATCATCTATCCCCATAGCTGCAATTTCCTCAATGTTAAAAAACCCAGAAATATTTATAGGTTTACATTTTTTTAATCCAGCATTTGCAATGAAGCTGGTGGAAATAGTAGCAAGTAGCACAACTTCCGATCTGACAATTAAAAAAATACAGGAATTTTCAGAAACAATTGGTAAAACCGCTGTGCTTGTCAAAGATTCGCCAGGATTTATCGTTAACAGGGTAGCAAGGCCTTATTATACGGAAAGCTTAAAATTGCTGGAAGAAAAGGTAGCAGATATCAACACTATTGATAATTTACTGGAATCTACCGGATTTAAA
>JALZND010000176.1 GCA_030857845.1 Bacteroidota bacterium
ATTTCAAGCCTACTACCAGGTTGTCAACTGCTACCTTCATTTCGCCTATTTCATCATTGCCAAAGCTTTTTCCATTATCTTCAGGGAGCTCACCATTGCCTAGTTTGGTGATGATTGACTTAATAAAGTTAATTGGACTTGTGATAGAGCGGGCAAGGAAAAACGAGCCTGTCAAACTTACAAGTATAAGGATAAAACTCAGGCTGATCATTGTTTTCCTCATCATATCAAAAGAGTTGATCAATTCATTTTCTGCTGAGGCTACTTCCTGGGTCTTAAGTTTATTTATCTCCTCTAAACTGTTAATCAATTTTGCAGACTGGGGCAAAATTTCATAATCAATAGTCTCTACCGCATATGATTGTTTTCCAAAATCTTCATAATCATCAAAAATTACAAGACTTGCCATTATTTCCTGCTCTACTTTCAGGAGCTTTTCAAAGCTTTTGAAAATAGAATCCATCATTTGCTTTTGCGCCTTATCCTCCCACTTATCTGTCAAAGACAATATTTCACCTTTTAGTTGTGGGAACTCCCTTAGGTGTATCTCTTTAAGTGCCAGTTTGTCTTCTTCGTTAGATTTTAAGAATACCCAGTTAGTGATAAGCATTTTGGAACGGTTTACCATCAAGGTAAACTTGTTCAAAGCATTCATGGAAGGATCTATGACTTCAGCTCTTTTTTCTATCAGGTTATTACTATTATTAAGGGTAAGAATACTTGAAAAAGCATTCAGTGTAAATACCAGGATGATTATCATGAATCCTCCTTGTATTTTCTTGCCAATTGTAAGCCTTAATTTTTTCATAAAATGATGCTAAAAATGAAGTTTATATGCTGAGCCATATTTCAAATAATGTTAAAAGACAGTAAGATTGCCGGATATCCATGCAATCTTATATCTATATTTAAATGATAATAAATTCTTATTTAAATAATGATTGCAAATTTTGCCAAATCACTTGATACCTTAAGGTTGCTTTTCTCCGTAGCGGATTTGTTCAGTTCGAATTTCCATTTGCCGTCCATCATTACGAAATTGATGCCACTGCCTTGGCTGGCCATACCTGGTTTTTCTGTTACGATCAAGGTTGGTTTACCTTCCAACTTTAACAGGGCTTGGGTCAATTCCTTGCTTTTAGAAACTGGTATAAACAGCAAATGACATTTTTCTATTTCATCTGCAGATTTTAATTTCTTGATTACAAATTTTTGGGAACCAACACTTTTGTTCTCCGCCATTTTTTCAAGTTCTATTATAATTTCAGAATCACCCAATACAGCAATTACAAAGTCCCCCGTCTGATAGCTTGCAGGCCATTCTATATATTTTGTGAAATTGTAAATAAATGATGGATGATATTTATAATCCTGTGCATTTACGACGAAACCTGTCAAAATAAAAGCTGTTGTCAGCATTATTTGTCTTAGATTTTTCATATTATTCGAATTTAAAATTTTTATTTTCTTCATATATATGTTCCTTTTAATACCTTATTCAATAATAAGGTAAATTCAATAATAAGGTAATCCATACTAAAAGATGAAGGCCCTATAAAAGCTCCCAGTATAATTTTATTGGATTCTTTAAGTTTATTTAGAACAGACGCTGCCAATAGACCTGATTGTGATTTAATAATGTTATTGTACAAAACTATGATATTTATACAATGAGGAAGGTGCATTTATGGTTGGAAAATAACAATGTAAGAACTTTTGCAAAATTTAAGAATTTGAAAATGTTGAGGTAAGGATTTTAAATCATTGGAATAGGTGAATTATCAATTCATTCATTAATTTTGCTTCGAAATATTTTTAATTTTTATGATTGATAAACTAGAAGCCATAAAACACAGATTTGAGGAAGTAGGCCAACTTATAGTTCAGCCCGATGCCATGGCTGATATGAATAAATATACCAGGCTCAATAAAGAATATAAAGACCTTGAGAAGATAGTCCTTAAATACGATATCTTCAGGAATGTGATCCAAAATTTTGATAATACTAAAAAGCTGCTGAATACTGAAAAGGACCCTGAATTCAGGGAGATGGCCAAAGCAGAATTGGAAGAGCTACTGGAAAGGAAAGACACCCTAGAGGACGAGCTAAAGAAAATGTTGATACCCAAAGATCCGAATGACAGCAAGAATGTGATCCTTGAGATCCGGGCGGGGACAGGTGGTGACGAAGCAGCAATTTTTGCCGGCGACATTTTCAGGATGTACCAACGGTTTGCGGAAAAGCAAAATTGGAAGCTGAATGTATTGGATCTCACGGAAGGAACTTCAGGTGGCTATAAAGAAATCATAAGCACCATATCTGGTGAAGACGTATACGGGATGATGAAGTTTGAGTCTGGTGTGCACAGGGTACAAAGGGTGCCTGCTACAGAAACCCAGGGAAGGGTACATACTTCAGCTGCCACTGTGGCCGTTCTTCCTGAAATGGACGAAGTGGAGGTAGAGGTAAATATGAACGATGTACGGAAAGATACATTTTGTTCTTCAGGGCCAGGCGGACAATCCGTAAATACTACCTATTCTGCTGTCAGGCTTACACACATCCCATCAGGTTTGGTGGTATCTTGCCAGGATGAAAAATCGCAGATCAAAAACTTTGAAAAGGCCTTAAAGGTATTGCGGTCACGCTTATACGAAATTGAACTCAAAAGGCACAACGATGAAGTGGGTGCACAAAGAAGGTCAATGGTTGGAAGTGGCGACAGGTCTGATAAGATCCGTACTTACAACTACCCGCAAGGAAGGGTTACCGATCACCGTATTGGATATTCCGTGCATAATCTACCAGTCGTTATGGACGGTGAGATAGAAGATTTTATAGAACAATTAAGAATTGCCGAACATGCTGAAAAGCTTAAGGAAGGTTCAATGGATTAAGTCAAAAATTTTTTCCAAAGAAGTACCCCTATTATTATTTATATTATCTTTTATTTTCTTACTCTCCTGTACGCACCAGGAAGAGGTCCTGACCAATGAAGAAAATTTGTTGTTAGGTTTTTCTGCCGATACTGTTATTTTCGATACTGTATTTACATCTGTAGGAAGCCTTACTAAAAGATTGAAGATATACAACAAGAACAAAAAAGCTGTAAATATTAAAGATTTGTCTTTAGGGCAATCCTCTGCTTCCTCATATAACCTGAAGGTTTTTGGGGAAGAAGGATATGGCTTTAAGGATGTTTTCCTGCGGGGCGGCGACAGCTTATTGCTTTTGGTGACTGTCAACATAGATCCTCAAAACCAAAACTTGCCATTCCTGGTCAAAGATTCTATAGTTTTCAAAACCAATAACCTGCAACAGGACATAAAACTGGTTGCTTTTGGGCAGGACGCACATTTTTTTAATGATTCTATCTTGGCTTGTAATACAACTTGGACTGCAGACAGGCCCTACCTTATCTATAATTCTGTTCTGGTAGACACTCTGTGTAACCTCACTATTGAGAAAGGGGCAAAGATATACTTTAACAGTAAAGCAAAACTATGGGTAAGGGGAACCCTTAAAGCCGAGGGCGATCCTGATAATAAAATTATCTTTACCAATGATAGGTGGGATGGCCCATATAAAAATGCCCCGGGTCAGTGGGGAGGATTAGAGTTTTTAGTTGGTAGCAAAGATAATGTTCTAAATCATACAATAATTAGGAATGCAGTAGATGGAATTAAAATAGGCACTCCAGATGATGACATCATTCCTGATTTGTACATAAGCAATTCTATAATAGAAAATATGTCTTCGGTAGGAATAGAAGCTTATTCTTCTGACATTATGGCCAACAATGTTTTGATCAATAATTGTGGGGAATTTACAGTTGCGAATTTGGCTGGTGGCAGCTACACTTATAATCATTGTACCTTTGCTAACTTCAACTATACTTTTATTCGCGACAAACCTTCTATAGTGTTTTCAGATAATTATGTAGTAGACAATCAAACAATACTTGAAGAAGATATTGTGGTGAACCTGCATAATAGTATCATTTGGGGAAGCCAAAAAGAAGAAATTATCCTGAGCCATTCCGGAAGGGCTTTGTTTATGTTAAATTCATCTTACAACATATTAAGGTCTCTTGATTCGGCTTTAAATATCAACAACAATATATTGAACAGTACTGAATTTAACTTTCCTAAGTTCAAGGATCCTGAAGGTTATAATTATTCACTTGATACACTTTCGCCCGCCAAAGATGTTGGGAACCCATCTTCTATTGATACTGATCTTTTAGGGCAGCCAAGAGGAAAAAAACCAGATATTGGCGCTTATGAACGTATTGAATAAATCACATTCTTTAGTTTTACCACGAAAACATTCAAGGTCCCAGTTGTTATATATTTTACTATATGCATGGATTATTAAAATCTTTAAAGCAAAATTATAATATGCATTTTTTTCAAAAATTGATTACACTCCCCCAATTCGATAGGGGCTTTCATCTTATTACCCCACAGCTTTTCAAGGATTTTAAGGAAATTGAAAGAATCAATGCCGGGCTTGTGCATGTTTTCATAAAACATACCTCTGCAAGCCTTACCATTAATGAAAATGCTGACCATACTGTTAGGATCGACTTTGAGAGCCATTTTAATGAAATGGTGCCTGAAGGGGCAGATTACTATAAACATACGTCAGAAGGCCCTGATGATATGCCAGCTCATATTAAATCCTCTTTGCTTGGAGCATCCGTAACTATTCCCATTACTCAGGGAAGGTTGAATTTGGGCACCTGGCAGGGGGTGTACCTTTGTGAGCACCGGGATGAGGGAGGAAGAAGGAGCATTGTTGTTACAGCTTATGGAAACTAACAATCTTGATTAAAAATATCATCGACTTTAAAATGTAAACTAAAAACTCCTTTAAAATCTTCTACATCAAATCAATAAGCCGATAATAGTCCCTCATCGTCTTTCTAAATGTATCCCTGTCCTTATCATTGTTTAAGAAAGGGACATTTTCATTATTCGAAAATATAAAAAGAACATGGTCTGAATTCAAGTTGGAATAAATCTGGCTTGCAAATTCAAAGTGGGAAATTTTATCCCCATAATTAAAAGTATAATTGCCTGTGCTGAGGGAATCTTTGGTAACCCACATTATTTTTATTTCATTTTCCGGAACAAGTTCATTGGGTTCTAATAATATATAGGCTTCATCATAGCTCCAATTTATTACAATTGCCAGGATAATGTTGGGATAATCTGCCTCAAGGCTCCTCTCCTGAAGGCGATAAATATTCAGTTTTGCTTCCTGCATTTCAATACGGTCGTAATATCTTTGCCTTACGTTTTTAAAAAATATTTCAGAGGCATCGGATGTAGAAAATTTTGATTTTTTATCTTTAATCTTTTTTCTGGAAGTTTCGTTACAGG
This sequence comes from Bacteroidota bacterium, assembly GCA_030857845.1. Classification (GTDB taxonomy): domain Bacteria; phylum Bacteroidota; class Bacteroidia; order Cytophagales; family Cyclobacteriaceae; genus JALZND01. The sequence goes on from JALZND010000176.1 coordinate 5,389, forward strand.
AGAAGAAAAAAAACAGGATTATTATGTATATAATGTTTTTCATCAACTAAATATTGATATTAAGTTTGTTAAATCCTTATTAAAAATATGACCCTTTAATATTTATGTATATTATTGGATCAAAAATTTTAAATTTACAGTGACAGGTATAAACATATTTTTTAAGAGGTAAATTTTAGGTTCTATGAGATTATTTTTTAATGGTTTATTTGCATTAGTAACGGTGGTTTTCTTTTCTTCATGTGGTTACAATAAAATGGTTACACTTGATGAAAATGTAACATCTAAATGGTCACAGGTAGAGAATGTTTACCAGCGAAGGGCAGACCTTATACCTAACCTGGTAAATACAGTAAAGGGATATGCCGATTTTGAAAGGCAGACACTGACAGATGTAATCGAGGCAAGGTCAAGGGCCACATCTATGAATATTTCTCCTGATAATCTAACACCAGAAAACATTCGTCAGTTTGAACAAGCCCAGGCAGGATTATCATCTGCTTTGTCGCGGTTGATGGTGGTGGTAGAAAAATATCCAGACCTTAAAGCCAACCAAAATTTCCTGGAGCTACAGTCGCAGCTGGAAGGCACTGAAAATAGGATTACTGTAGAACGGCAGCGGTTCAACCAGTCAGTACAGGAATACAATCAATATATTCGCCAGTTTCCCAACAACCTTTCTGCAGGTATGTTTGGTTTTGATCGGAGAGGCTATTTTGAAGCTAAGGAAGGTGCTGACAAGGTTCCGGAAGTTACTTTTTAAGATAAAAAAATTAAAAATGGCAAAAGATGTATTTTCTGAAGAAGAAAAAAACCAGATTGTAAAGGCTGTAATTGATGCGGAGAAAAATACCTCCGGAGAAATTCAGGTGCATATTGAACAACATTGTAAGGAAGATGTCCTGGTCAGGGCAACTACCGTTTTCGGTATTTTGAAGTTGCATAAAACCAAACTTCGAAATGGCGTTTTGTTTTATCTGGCCATAGCAGACCATAAATTTGCTATTCTTGGCGATGCGGGGATAAACAGCGCTGTGCCGGATACCTTTTGGAACAACATAAAAGACCACCTTTCTGCCAAGTTTAAATCAGGTGAAATTTGTGAAGGGTTGTGCGAAGGCATAAGAATGGCAGGAAATCAATTGAAAGATCATTTCCCCATTCAGCGGGAAGATGTAAATGAACTTCCTGACGATATTTCTTTTGGACAGGACCTTAAATAATTTATTGCTGCTTAATAATTTTTAAATTTTTTACGGATTTATTACTGTTGATGAAACACCGGGTGCTTGCAATATTTTTTATTTTATTTGGATTGACCAGCTATTCACAGGAATATCCCAAGCCGATGAACCCTCCGAGGCTTGTAAATGATTATGTAAATCTCCTTTCTGATGAACAGTTCAAGATGTTGGAATCAAAGCTGAACAGGTATGCCGACACTACCTCTACACAAATTGCCATAGCAATTATTTCCTCTACCCAAGGAGATGATATTGCCATGTACACCACAGAACTTGCACAAAGATGGGGCGTTGGCAAGAAGGGAAATGAAAATGGTATCTTAATAATGGTAGCAATAAATGATAGGAAAGTCCAAATTGCTACAGGTTATGGCATGGAACCAACAGTAACAGACGCTGCTGCAAAAAGGATTATAGAGAATTATATAAAACCAAACTTCAGGCAGGAGCAATATTTTGAGGGTCTTGACCAGGCAACAAGCATCATTATGAGCCTGGCTGCAGGTGAATTTGAAGCACCTCCTGGCGACCAACCTCAAGGAAGTGGGGCAGGAGGCTTTATACTGATTTTAATATTGCTGTTTTTAATTGTATTCCCATTATTGAGTAGAAGGTCAATGAAAAAATCGCACTTTGGGAGTAAACCTGTGAATCTTTTTACTGCAATGATGCTGATGGGCGGCATGAGGGGAGGACGTGGCGGCGGCGGTGGATTTGGTGGCTTCGGCGGCGGCGGGGGAGGCTTCGGTGGATTTGGCGGCGGCGGCTTTGGTGGAGGGGGTGCAGGTGGAAGCTGGTAGACTTGGGAGAGAATGATAGAATGATAGAATGATAGAATGATAGAA
>JALZND010000177.1 GCA_030857845.1 Bacteroidota bacterium
CCTGTATCATAACCATCATATAACATCAGATAATAAGTCCCTGCTTCAACCTCTTTTTCGAAATTTTTACTACCATTTTTACTGCTTAGTGCCACATAATCCTGATTTTTATCATATAAATATGCAAAAACCGTTCTTTTCGTATCTATATTTGTTACATTTATGTTTAGTTTACTGATGTTATCTTTCTTAAAAACAAAGTAATCTTTATCACGATGCGTTTTAAGTGTTCCTTTTACTACCTCCCTCAATGATATTTGTGTTGCTTTTTCAGGTGAATCATTGATTTCATGGGGTCATCTGTATTTAAAGGCACAGACATTTCATTTCATTGTTTATCAGAACTTGCGTCCCAGCTATTATAAAGTCTTATATAGTAAGTACCGGCATCTAAAAGGTATTTAAAAGACAGGGTTTCTCCTGATCTATAGGAATAAAAGGTATTAATTGGAGCCTGATTGTCATGATAAAGGATAGCATCTAAACTTAATGCAGATGCTACATTTGAAACAATAACCTCAATTACACCAGCCTGATCAATGGTAAATTTGAAATAATCTTTATCACCTTTAGGCCTTATTGCTCCTTTTACAGTTTCAGGCAAAGTAAGCAGGGTGGCATTGCTAAAGGTATTGTTATCCTCTGCCGGTGGATAAGGAACTGCTTAAAATCCCAGCTTCTGCTACTTTTACTTTTGACGTAAAAGCAAGTCTAATTATACCTTGGTTAAATAGATTAATCCTTACGATACATACAGTAGCTGCTTTGGTATATTTGAAGAAAAAGACCAGGCATAATGGTACATTTTCAGTACTAATCAAAAACAAGTTGGTTCAGGTCTTAAAATGGATAGCCGATACCAATATTATATATAAGCGGTTCCCTGTTCTGATGGTAATTACCACCGATGCCAATATTGCCAAGCACAAACCTTTCTTTACCTGTCCTGGCAGGGTCATAAACTTTTGCGCCTACGTCAAGCCTTACCAATAAAAATGAAAAATCGAAACGAAAACCTATGCCGGTACCTACTGCTATTTCTTTATAAAAATCTTTTTCAAACTTTCCTCCTGGCCTTCCTTCTTTTTCATCTTCATAGAAAGTCCAAATATTTCCAGCATCTACAAAAAGTGCACCGTCCAGAAATCCTACAAGGTTTCGCCTCCACTCAACGCTTGCCTCCAGCAATATCTCACCGGGTTGTTCAAATCTATAATCAAAAATAGCATTGCTTTCCTGAGATTGTCCGTTTACATCATTTATAGCACCACCTACTTGTTGTGGTGTATAAGAGCCAGGACCTAATCTCCTTGGTCGCCAGGCACGGATGCTGTTGCTGCCGCCAGCAAAGAAATATTTTTCATATGGGAGTGCTTTTTCAGGTCCATAAGGCAATGCAAATCCTGTATTGATACGATAGGCGAAGTTATTGCCTGAAGGATGGGGGATATACTTCCTGAAATCAGTAAAAAACCTTATGAATTGAAAAGTTTGTAAATTTCGTGAATGGAAAAAATCCTGGTTAATAAAATTTAAACTGGTGCCACCGGATTCAAAATAAAATTTTAACAATGATGAATTGTTGCTATGGAATATTCCATACCTGTTGAAATTGAATGTTGATGAGAAAATCATGCTGCTGACGAAAGAAGGCTTGAATGACCTTGCTAAAGCCTGGGAAATATTGTTTAGCCTTTCTTCAAACAGTGCATCTTTATACTTTGAATTTATAAGGTTTATGTCTGCAAGTGTAAAATTGTAAAGGGCTTTTTGTTCTTTTTGCCAAAGATAAGTTATGGAGGATTTTAAGATCCGCCGTTGATATTCTGGTCTGTTGGTAAGTGAATATCCTGAAAGTACCCGGGTCCTCGGGTTCATCCTACCAACAGAATTTCTTAATTTTTCACCCACCGGAAAAAGGAATTGAGGAAACAACAAAGATGCATTTATTCCAACTTCCCGGCTCCGGTAAATTTCTTTGGAGTCTGTTGCAGCTGCCACCCCTTCAATACCAGCCCTGCCACTCAATTCAAAAATCTCCATACCTCCAAAAATATTCCTGTTTTTTAAGGTACTGTTAAACATAGGACCTGGCCAGCTGCCCGTGCCCTGTATAACGGTTAGACCAAATTCATTGGAGGTCTGGTATTTTTTTAGTGGGCTGGTAGTAATATTTGCTATAGTTTTACCGCCGGTAGTATCGTAATACACATTGATAAACTTGAACATGTCAAGATTCGCCATTTGCTTTTGAGTTTCAAAAGTATTTTCCTTGCTGTAAACATCTCCCGGATGGATGAAAAGCCTCTGGTCCAGAATCTTTTTTGAATAATTGTCACTAAAAGACTGATAGGTTATCCCATTATAATTGGCCACCCTTCTTTCGCTCCGTAATTGAGATACACTGGCATCTGTGGTAAACACAACAGAGTCTATTTTGAACGATTTATGATGTTCCCTTTTCGGTGGGTCATGGACCACCATTTCCATGGCTATTCCTTGGTTTGCCATGGTGGTATCTATATTGAATTCAATATATTGTTTGTTGAAGTCATAATATCCATTGTTTTTGAATAAATTGTCCAACCGGTCACGCTCAGCACCAAGTTTGTCAGCATCATATTTTTTATGAACTTCCAATACGGTAGAATTTTTATGCTTTTTTATCAGCTTAAGCAGTTCAGGGTCATTCACATCATAAAAAACTGTATCAAGAGTATGCGCCTTACCTTCATTGATGTGATAGGTTGTGGTAATGTATTTCCTTGATTTTTTTGTTGTATAATCGGTTTCAGCATTAAAAAAGCCTTTCGTATTTAGGTAAAGGCGCATTTGGTCGGCAGATTTTGCGGTAAACACACTATCATAAACTGACAGTTGCTCGCCCCACCGCATCCAGATATTGCCTTCTTCAATTTTTTTGTCGATCCTGGCAATCTTCCTGTTTTTTTTCCTGATGAGCCGTGCGGCACGAGAGGGGGTATCTCCTTGTGCTTTTATTTTTTCATTGTACTTTGCAGTAATTTCTTCTTTCTCTACCAAGAGTTTTTCCTGATTGTACTGTTTTTCACCAAAATGATATACATAAACATAGGGTGAAAAAGGGATAAGGGGGATCCTGCGATTTGGTTTCTGGCGGATAAGGTTGTTTAATGCATCATTGCTGACAATTTTATTGCCAACAATCTTGTTCTTGTACATTATGTACTCGTCGTCTTTTAAATACCTTGACCCCAGGCATCCGGAAAGGAGCAGGGTGCAGAAAAATAAAAATAAATAACGAAATTTAAGTTTCAATATTTTCGGATAATATGATTCCAAAGAGAGTTACAAAATTCATCAAATCTTTGCAAATAAAGAAATACCGCAAGCAGCATAACACTTTTTTTGTTGAAGGTGCAAAAAGCGTTGTTGAGTTGCTGGAATCTGATTATGAGGTTACAACGCTTATAGGTACTCCGGTATTTCTAAAGGAAAATAATTTTTTGCTAAAGAACAGTAAATTTGAAGTTTTTGAGACTGATGAAGCCGAGCTTTCTTCATTGGGAAATTTCAAAACCAATAATGCTTGCCTGGCAACAGCCCGTACAAAACCAAATGAAATTCAGAAAATCAATGATGGGGAGTTGGTGCTTGGCCTTGATGATGTTAGGGACCCGGGCAATTTAGGTACAATAATCAGGGTAGCAGACTGGTACGGGGTCAAAAAAATAATTTGCTCAATTAATTGTGCAGAATTTTACAATCCCAAGGTAATCAGTGCAACGATGGGGTCATTTACAAGGGTGAAATTATTTTATACTGATTTGTTGGGATTTGTAAAACATTGTCAATATCCTGTTTATGGTGCATTTTTAGATGGCGAAAATGTACACAATATACCATTGAATGGACCGGGCGGCTTTATCATAATGGGCAACGAGTCTAGTGGGATCAATAAGGAACTAGAAAATTTTGTTGGTACTAAAATTTTGATACCTCAATTCGGTGGGGCAGAATCACTGAACGTTTCCATCGCCACAGCAATCATTTGTGATAATTTCAGGAGAAAGGAAGCAGGGGGTTAATATATAATTATAGGTAAAATGTTGTATCGCTGCTTGCTTCTTCTATCATCAAATTTGCGGTATTTTTCCCCAGGTAGTTATCAATAATATATGGGAAATATATAATATAGGCAGCAGTACAGCAATCCCAAATTTGTAGAAATAATTGATCAGGCCAACAGAAATTACCTGCAATACGCTCCAGTTTCCAAAAAGAAATAGGCAATAAAGATTGCAGTCAGTTAACTGATTTTTTTACCCCATCTTTCCCAAAATACTCATTGATGATATCCGTAGTAATAAATACTATAGGCCAAACTATAACACCCGCAGTTAGGTTAAAGTCAAGTACAAAGTCTCCAAATAGCTGAATATTTGCAGGCGACAGTCCCAGGACGGATTCAGCAGAAAATATTTTTATTCCAATAATTTCTGCAACTATTGCATTGGTGAGGAAGATCGAACAATGAATAATATTGTTATTTTATCTTGCAGGATTTTTATTTGTTTCAAAGTGTCGAACCATTAATTATTCGGCAATACATTAGTAAAAGTAGGGCTAATAAAAAATTAGTATAAAAACTGGGAAGTTTTATTAAAAAGCAATATTATTCCTCTAAAACAACATCGTTTCCTTCGATAGCCAAAATAGTATTTGTAAATTCCTGGCGAGCTTCTTCCAAAAGTGGTAAAAGGTCCTTATACCTAATAGAATAATGGCCCAGGATGAGTTGGCCCACCTGAGCTTTTTTGGCAATAATGCCTGCCTGGAGTGCTGTGGTATGGAAAGTTTCCCTCGCACGCATTACCTGTTCATGAAGGAAGGTAGATTCATGGTAAAGCAGGTCTACATTTTTTAAGAACCCAATAATGCTTTCGTCATAAATAGTGTCAGAGCAATAAGCATAGGAGCGGCTTTTTTTGGGTGCTAAGGTCAAATCTCCATTTTTATAAATAATTTTTCCCAGTCCATCATATAAATCTTCGCCATTTTTTAAAGCAACAATTTGCATCAATGAAATATTTTCCGGCATCCTTAATTTATTGATCCTTCTGAGCTTGGGTTTTTCCCGGAACAAGAAGCCTGTACAGCCAATCCTATGGCTAAGAGATATGGTATGCACGTTCAAAGCTATAGTTTCAAAAATCAGGATATTTGCTGAAGGGTCGATACCAGTAAAAACAATCCTGAAATTCAGGACTGTTTTTGAATGTTTTAATTGGATGGTTATGATTTCAGAAAGCCCTGAAGGCCCAAAGATAAACAAATCGTTTACCCTGCCTTGCAAGTGCATCGTAAGGATCAACCCCATAAGGCCCAGGTAATGATCCCCATGAAGATGGCTAATAAAAATATGGTTTATTTTGCTGATCCGAACCTTGAACCTCCTTAGCTGATGCTGGGTGCCTTCCCCACAATCGATCAGGAAATACTGGTTTTGAATGTTTAACAGCTGAGAACTTTGATTTCGGTTATGTGCAGGGGCTGCGGAATTAGCCCCTAATATTTTAAGAACAAAAGTCAAATCCGGTTGTATCAGTTTTCATTGTTTCCCTTTTTCAGGTCGCTTTCAATTTCGTTCATGAATACTGCATCAACTGCTTCTTCTACTGTAGGCAAAAGGTTCAGTACAGTATCCAGCTGCGAAATTTTTATAAGCTTCATCACATGGTCATTAATGGAAGCAATTACAAAAATACCTTCCTGCTCATGAAATAACCGATTGCCTACCAAAAGTGCACTCAATCCTGAAGAATCAATGTATTTTACTTCAGAAAGGTCTATAATAATATTCTTTGCACCTTCTGCCTGATAAGTAATAAAGTCTGATTTAAGCCTTGGGGACATGGTAGAATCAAGCTTTTCTTCTCCCATTTTTATTAAAAAATATTTTTCCTGTTTATCGATAGTGTATTTCATAGATGTTTGGAGTGTTTTCCAAGTTATAGTTAAAAAATATTATCTATTAAATTAAATAGATTTAATTATGTTTGATTTGATCCTTTCTTTTAAAAGTTGGTGATCTTTGATAAAGATTTTACCAGTTACCTTTTCATACAATTCTACATACCTTTCAGAAATGGAGTTTACTACTTCATCTGTCATTTCCGGAATTTGCTGGTGTTCAAGCCCTTGGAAATTGTTTTCGATTAGCCATTGTCTTACGAATTCTTTGGACAATTGTTTCTGATGTTCTCCTCGATTTTGTTTTTCTTCATATCCTTCTGCATAAAAATACCTGGAAGAATCTGGTGTATGGATTTCATCGATCAAAAGTATTGTGCCATCAAATTTACCAAATTCATACTTAGTATCCACTAATATAAGTCCCTTTTTTAAAGCTGACATTGTGCCATGTTCAAACAAGGAATAAGTGTATCTTTCAAGAAAAGCATAATCTTGTGGGGTAACAATGCCCTGTCGCAATATTTCTTCCCGGGAAATATCCATATCATGTCCTTCTGATGCTTTGGTAGTCGGGGTAATGACAGGCTTTGGCAATTTGTCATTTTCTATGAGGCCATCTGGCAAGGAAACCCCGCAAATGCTTCTTTTGCCCGATCTGTACTCCCTCCAGGCATGCCCTGCAAGGTAGCCCCTGATAACCATCTCAACAGGAAAAGGACTGCATGTTTTTCCTATAGTGACATTAGGGTCAGGAACTGAAATAACCCAATTTGGTACGATTTCAGCCGTTTCTGATAAAAAGCCTGCTGCTATCTGGTTCAGCACCTGACCTTTATAAGGAATGGCCCTTGGAAGGACTACATCAAAAGCAGATATCCTATCTGTGGCAACCATGGCCACTTTTTCGTTGAAATAATAAACATCCCGGACCTTACCTTTGTAAAAACCGGTCTGCCCTTCAAATTTAAAATCTGTTTCTTTAATTGCTTCCATAGCAACAAAGGTAATATCTTCTTTGGAATTTTGAAATCTGCTTAAAGATATAGCGCTTCAGCAAAATGAAGAAATTTACTTAGTAAGGGTCATTAAGTAATTTTATAAGAATTTTATATTAATTATCAGGCATAATATTTAAATAAAAGGTAGAGTGCCCACCAAGTGAGGGTGAACAACATACAAAAACATCTTTCAGGCAGATATCATAAACTTATTCAATTATCTTTGTTTTTTACTGAATCAAGATTGAACTATGACAACCAATAAAATTTTGATTACCTGCCCTAAGCAAATCAGTGGTATTTTAGCTGAAGAAGTGGAAGCTTTGGGGATGACGGTTACGGCCAAAGGCATGATGGATGTTGCCCTCGAAGGGACTATGGAAGATTGCATGCGGCTCAATTTGCACCTTCGTACAGGTCATCGGGTTTTATGGCTGGTAAAATCATTTACTGCGGGCCACCCTGACCTGCTATACACAGAAATTAATAATATC
>JALZND010000178.1 GCA_030857845.1 Bacteroidota bacterium
GAACCTAAAAATATTAAAAAACATACAGCCAACAAAAACGATCTTTTCATATTTAGTTAGATTATCTTGTAAGTATATTATACAACACTTCAAAAAGTAACCATAAAAGCAAGGATCGTGGCAAGTAAATATGTGCTTTTTTAATGTTTTATCAATATTTTTTTTAAAAGAAAGTAGATTATTTAAATAATTTCATTGTATTATGGAAAAAGATAAGCGGACAGAACTTGGTCAGCTAGGGGAATTTGGACTTATTGATCTCCTCAAAAAAAATGTTAAAATCCAAAACAGCTCTACACTATTAGGAATTGGTGATGATGCTGCAGTAATTGATACTGGTAATTTCTATACCTTGGTTACAACAGATATGCTCTTGGAGAATGTCCATTTTGACCTGTCCTATGTTCCTCTTGTTCATCTTGGATATAAAGCTGTGGCGGTAAACATTTCTGACATAGCTGCAATGAATGGTTTTCCAAAACAAATAACTGTAAGCATAGGCCTTAGCAACAGGTTTTCTGTAGAAGCTGTTGAAGCCTTATACGAGGGTATCAGGTATGCTTGTGAAAATTATGGTGTTGACCTAGTAGGAGGCGATACAACATCATCAGTAACGGGGCTACTCATATCCATTACGGCAATAGGTGAAGTTAAAAAAGGCAGTTTAAGCCTCAGAAGTGGTGCAAGGATAAATGACATAATTTGTGTTACCGGCGATCTGGGTGGAGCATTTATGGGCCTTCAGGTACTTGAAAGGGAAAAGCACGTCTTTAAAGATAACCCTGAAATGCAACCGCAGCTAAAAGGGTACGATTATATTGTTCAGCGCCAACTTAAGCCTGAGGCAAGAATGGATATCATTCATGAGCTGGCGGACCTTAATGTTGTTCCTACCTCAATGATTGACATATCTGATGGACTTGCTTCTGAATTGTTCCACATCTGCAAAAATTCAGGGGTTGGTGCGATGATCTATGAAGATAAATTACCTATTGACAAAGCAACTTTCGATAGTGCTGTAGAATTTAATATTGACCCTAACACAGCAGCGCTTAATGGTGGAGAAGATTATGAACTCCTTTTTACGATTGGGCAGGAAGATTTTGAAAAAATAAAAAACCATAAGGACATCACAACCATTGGATACATTACCAACAAGGAATATGCTGCCCATATGGTTACCCAGGGCGGCAACAAAATCCCTTTAAAGGCACAGGGATGGAATCATTTTTGTTAATAATCTGCTAAAATAGATGTTGTACCTATAAATTTAAAAATTTAATTTTAAGTTAAAATCATAATAAAAAAGCCTCATCTAAATATTGGAAGAGGCTTTTTTCATTATCTATAATTTTAATTTTAAAAAAGTACCAATTTTACTATTCTGCCAAAATTAATTTGAATTATTTGGCATAATTAACTGCCCGCATTTCCCTGATTACAGTAACTTTAATCTGGCCTGGGTATTGCATGTCTTTTTCTATTTTCTGCGAAATCTCAAATGAAAGCAAACTAGCTTTTTCATCTGTCACATTATCAGCATCTACCATTACCCTGAGTTCTCTACCTGCCTGAATCGCATAGCATTTGTTTACGCCATCAAAACCGATTGCAAGGCTTTCCAAATCTTTCAGCCTTTTGATGTATGATTCCATTATTTCCCTTCTAGCTCCCGGGCGCGAACCAGAAATGGCATCGCATGCCTGTACAATGGGTGATATCATGGAAGTCATTTCTATTTCATCATGGTGGGCACCAATAGCATTACATACCTCAGGATGTTCTTTATACTTCTTGGCCAGGTCCATTCCAAGGATTGCATGTGGCAATTCAGGTTCTTCCGGCCATACTTTACCAATATCATGAAGCAGGCCGGCCCTTTTGGCAACTTTGGCATTAAGGCCAAGCTCAGCAGCCATGGTTGCACAAAGCCTTGCTACCTCCCTTGAATGGTGCAAAAGGTTTTGCCCATAAGAAGACCTGAACCTCATCCTACCAACCAGCTTTATCAATTCGGGGTGCAACCCATGAATGCCGAGTTCAATGACGGTACGTTCACCAATTTCAATTATTTCTTCGTCTATGTTTTTTTGCGTTTTGGCTACCACTTCCTCGATCCTGGCTGGGTGTATCCTGCCATCAGTAACCAAGCGGTGCAGTGCAAGACGTGCCACTTCGCGCCTTACCGGGTCAAAGCCTGAAATAATGATGGCTTCTGGAGTGTCATCTACAATGATTTCTACACCTGTTGCCGCCTCAATAGCCCTGATATTCCTGCCTTCCCTACCAATGATCTTTCCTTTTACATCGTCGCTTTCTATATTAAAAATAGAAACACAATTTTCTATAGCATGCTCAGTAGCTGTTCGTTGAATGGTATCTAGCACAACCCTTTTGGCTTCTTTGGTAGCTGTAAGTTTGGCTTCTTCCAGGATTTCCTTAATATGTGACGATGCTTTGGAGTGGGCTTCATCTTTTAAGTTTTGTACCAGTTGGTCACGGGCTTCATCGGCGCTAAGGTTAGCCACTTTCTCAAGCATGCTTACCTGTTGTGTTTTTATTTTGTCAAGCTCTTCTTTTCGTTTCGCCAATATTTCTTGCTGTGCCGCGACATTTTCTTTTGCGCTGTCAAGTTCAGCTTCTTTTCTTTTTACCTGCTCAAGCTGTTTGGAGATGTTTTGCTCTCTTTGTTTTAACTTGTTTTCGTTGGCAATAATGAGGTTTTTTTTCTTATTGGATTCTTCATCAAACTCCGACTTTAATTTCAGGTATTTTTCTTTCGCTTCAACAATTTTGTCTTTTTTGATACCTTCAGCTGTAAGCTCAGCTTCTTTTATAATTAACTTAGACCTTTCATGGATTTCTTCTTCTTTTTTCTGGTTCATCTTTTGAAGAAGTACCCTTCCAATGAAAATTCCAATCCCTAAAGACACTAAGGCAACAAGGACGACATACAACTCGATCATTTTTATGTGTTTTGGGTGAACATTATATTAAAATGATAGCAGCAGGTGCAACCCGAGTTCAATCAATCCAATCTAAAAAGTTAATAAAAAAAGTATTTCAGTAATATTAAAGTGCTTGTGAAATTAAATGGTTTAAGGCGCTGATTTTTTCAACAACACCTTCATCTGTTACATTTCGTGCTTCGTCAGGCTGAACGGCATCAACCAAGCAATCAAATGCCACCATAGCAAGCAAATCCTGCTTATCATCAATCCCAAAACGGTCACGATAAGCTTTCATTCTTTCGTTGATCTGCTTTCCAGCATTTCTGATCCTGGCTTCATCTGCAGCTTCAACCTTCATCGGATATTCCCTATCCGCAATTTTTATCCTTACTGAAAGTTCTCCCATTGAGATATCATTTAATTATTCACTCAAATGAGCAATACATTTATCTATTTCTTTTATATACTCGTTGATCTTTAACTTTAACTCGGCGGAGCCTTCTTGATCTTTATCTACCGCTATACTGTCTACAATTTTAGTAATTTTTATTTGATTTTTAAAACTATTTATTTGTTCCTCTTTTTCATGCAGAACAGATTTGATTTGACGATTTTCATTTTTAAGAAATTGGTTCTCTTCTTTTAGGGATTTATGCTCCTTAACAAGTAGATGGATTTTCCTTTCCAAAGACTGTAGTTCTGTAGATAATTTATCCTGATTCATCTTGATTTATTTATTTTGACAGAATGATTTAGCATAAAAACTTGTTTTTAAACCTTTAATTTGAGAAAAGGGCCTTTACCATATGCTCAAAACCAGTGGTAGTTTTATTTCCTGATCTTTGCCCCTACTTTTTCCTCAAAAGCTGCCATTATTTTTTGCATGGTTTTATCAATGATCTTATCGGTAAGGGTTTTTTCCTTATCCTGCAAAATGAAACTCAAAGCATAAGCCTTGTTTTCGTTACCAATTGATTCTCCTTCAAATACATCAAAAACGTTTATATCCCTAACCAGCCCAGACTCTACAGACTGTGCAATTTGCTTTATCTGATCAAACAAAACATTTTTGTTTATCACCAGTGAAATATCCCGCCTTACTTCCGGAAATTTAGGGATTTCTTCCACATTTACTTTAGGGGCTTTCTGGTTTACCAGGTTTTCCCAATGAATATCTGCAAAAAATACGTCCTGCTTTACAACTGCTTGTTTGGCAACTTGCTTATCAACCTTTCCTAGTGTTACAAGCGGCAAATTATTTCCTTTTAATGTTATTGCATAAGCAAAAAATGGATGGTCAACCTTTTCGGGTTTATAATCATCAACATTAAATCTAAGTAAAATTTTTTGAATAATAGAATAAAGGCCATGAAAATCCACTGATAAAGTTTTCTTGCTCCAATTTTCCTTTTCAAGGTCGCCGGTCATAAATATACCAAGGTGAACCTCTTCCAAAAATCCAGTTGTGGTTTTTTTGTATTGCTTCCCAAACTCAAAGATTTTAAGGTCGTTTTGGCGGCGGTTTATGTTATGTGAAATAACCTCAAGGCCGGAAAACAATAAAGTTTGCCTTAAAACAGCCAAGTCTTCGCTTAAATAATTGAGTATCGCTACGCTTTCTTCCTTTTTCAAAGCTGATGAATTTTCTGCATATCCTGGTTTTGTAAGCGAATTGGTGATGATTTCAAAAAAGCCATTGGCAGCCAATTGGCCAGAAACTTCATATTGAATCTTATCCTTATCACGTGGATCAAACTCTGCCAGGTAATCACTGCTCAAGGCTGTAGAGATTTCTATGTTGTCATAACCATAAATCCTCAAGACTTCTTCAATAATATCAGCCTCACGCTGCACATCAACCCTATAAGGGGGTACATGTGCGGTAAACCCAACTTCACTTTTATTTTTAATTTGAATGTCCAGGTTCTCTAAAATATCATGTATCCTTACCTTTTCAATTTTTTTGCCGATCAGCCTGTCAATGTTTTTATACAAGGCATTGATTTCGAAAAAATTAATTTTATTTGGATATTGATCTACAATGGGGGAAGAAATTGCACCACCTGCTACCTCCTTGATTAAAAGTGCAGCCCTTTTTAAAGCAAAAACCGTTATTTCAGGATCAGTGCCCCTTTCAAACCTAAAGGATGCATCTGTTTTCAATCCATGTGCAAGTGCTGTTTTCCGCACATAATCAGGAGAAAAATAAGCACTTTCAAGAAAGATGCTCTTCGTATTGTTTGATATGCCGGAATGGGCCCCGCCAAATACCCCAGCTATGCAAATCCCACCTTCAGTATCGCATATCATCAGGTCCTTTCCCAATAATTTTCTTTCCTTTCCATCCAAGGTAGTAAAGGGGGTACCTTCGGGAAGTGTTTTTACAATTATTTTTTTCCCTGAAATTTTATCCGCATCAAATGCATGAAGTGGCTGCCCAAGTTCATGTAGTACATAGTTTGTTGCGTCCACAACATTGTTTATGGGTGCTACACCTATTGATTTAAGCTTTGTTTTTAACCAATCTGGCGAGTCTTTTATGGTTACCCCTGAAATGGAAACCCCAGAATACCTTGGGCAAGCTTCAACGTCCTCCACAGTCACCCGTATCTCGAGCTCATTATTATCAATTGAAAATTTTTCAACAGAAGGAAATTTTATCTGTTTGTTCAGCAATGCTTTTAGGTCGCGGGCCACCCCTAAATGTGAAGCAGCGTCTGCCCTATTGGGTGTCAGTCCTATTTCCAATATGTGATCTTCCTTGAGTTTGAAGAATTCTGCTGCTGGTGTACCAGGTACAAGGTCAGTATCCAGTACCATGATGCCGGCATGTGAAGCTCCCAATCCAATTTCATCTTCAGCACATATCATCCCCTCAGATACAGCCCCTCTAATTTTAGCTTTTTTTATGGTGAAAGGGTCCCCTTTAAGGGGATATAATGTGGTTCCGGGAGTTGCTACAACTACCATTTGCCCAGGGGCTACATTTGGTGCACCACAAACTATTGGTGAAACCACCCCATTTCCTATGTCTACCTGTGTTAATGAAAGTTTGTCTGCATCAGGATGCTTTTCACATCTCAACACTTTACCTAGCACAACACCTTGCAGGTTCCCCTCAACCTGTTGAAATTTTTCCACCCCTTCCACTTCCAGCCCTGCATGTGTAAGAAGGTGGGCAATCTCTTGAGGTGCATCCTCAACAGAAATAAAATCCTTTAACCAATTTATGGATATTTTCACTCTGGATAATTTAAAAAATCAGAATAGGGCACTTTAACCAATGAAGATATTGGTCGAAATAGTCCATTAAAAGCAAAATTAAATAAATTATCTTGCTAACAATACTTTAAGGTTGTTTTTTAAAGTCTTTTTCCCCTGCAGCGATAGGTATCCTCAATATATTTTCTTTGGGGGGCAAAGGACAATTAAATTCGGGGTTATAAGCACAATATGGGTTATAAGCTAAATTAAAATCTATGGTAACAACAGAACCTGTAGGCTTGGGCACATTGATATACCTGCCACCACCATAGGTTTCAGCACCACTGGTTTCATCAGCAAATGCTAAAAACAGCTCATTGCTTTTACCTTTTTCAGGTTCTAATAAAAGGAGCTTGTGCTCCCGGGAATCCATGGAAAATAGGGCGTACCCAACTTTAACATAAGATTGTTCTTCTCCAGTGCTTGTGGGTATCATTAATTTTTCTTTTTTCTCCAAAGGACTGAACCGTGCTTTTATCCTATAATCCACCTTTACAGCAAAATATTTCAAACTTTCAAAATCCTCCCTATCGGCTGCTTCTATTGGTGATTCTTCGGAGCTGAGCATAAAATCATGGATTGACTTTCTTTCTTTAATAATCTTTCCTGTATAGCTTTCTTCGGTTTCCTGCTCTTGCAAAGAGTAAAAAATTATAATCCCTATAATTATACCAACTACTATAAAAACAATATGGTCTCTCTTCATTTTCTTTTAAACTGACTTTATTAATCCAAATGCAATATAATCTAAAATATACCTTCATCGGCAAAGCTAAGATAATTACTGTCTGTAAAGATAAGATGGTCTAAAACAGGCAATTCCAATAAACTACCTGCCTCTTTAAGCTTTTTGGTAAGCCTGATATCTGCTTCACTAGGTTTTGTATTCCCAGAGGGATGATTATGGACCAATATTATTGCACTTGCTCCATGCTCTAAAGCTATTTTAAAAATAATTTTTGGATCGGCAACTGTCCCTGATATGCCCCCGATGCTTACCGATCGTTTTTTGATTACTTTATTTGCCCTATTCAATAGCAAAATCCAAAATTCCTCATGTGGTTGGTCCATAAGATCTGGCCGCATAAGGTCATAAACATCTTTTGAGCAAGTTATGCCAGGGAATTTTTCAGGGTCACTCTCCTTTCTCCTCCTCCCCAGTTCCAGGGCACTCACTATGCTTATTGCCTTTGCTTCACCTATGCCCTTAAACTTTTG
>JALZND010000595.1 GCA_030857845.1 Bacteroidota bacterium
ACCTGAACACTAAGTTGATCATCCCATCATACAATAAGGTCTTGAATTTTTTTAAATGGGTTTTGTTAATAGGTTTATTGTTATGCTTGGTAAACTATAATGTATACCTGGTAATGCAGCATATCATAAATTTTCTTGGACCATTTAGCACACTGATGGTCATAGTGGGTGCTGTATTATGTTATAAGCACGAACCTGTACTTTCAAAATATTTAATTTTTGCTTTTTCTTTGTTGATATGGGGTATATTACTTGAAGTGACCCGCAACACCGGCTTTAGCTATAACTCGGATTATGGATTAAAAATTGGCCATGCATCGGAAGCCATCATCATTGCTTTTGCATTGGCTGTGAGGTTTAAAATAAACAACGATAAAAATCAAACATTGGCATTGGAAAGGCTTGAAAACCTAAATCAGCTCAAAGATCAATATAATGCTGAACTGGAGCGGACTGTAGAACAACGTACTTCAGAATTACATATAAGCAACAGTAATTTAAATGACAGCATATTGTATGCCAGGCATATCCAATATTCATTATTACCACCAAAATCAGGTTTGGGAAACTACTTTGAGGAATATTTCATATATTTTAAACCCAAAGAAATTATAAGTGGGGATTTTTATTGGTTTGAAAAAGTTGGCGACAAGTTAATAATAGCAGTGGTTGATTGTACAGGGCATGGTGTGCCTGGTGCTTTTATGTCTATGCTAGGAAGCACCATATTAAGACAAACTGTAAAAGTGAACCAAATAACTGATCCAGAGCAAATATTAAAAATTTTAGATAGTGAAATAAGATCTACCTTACAACAAACACAAGAAGATCCTTACAACAAAGATGGAATGGACATATGCTTGATTGTTTATGATATAAGAGATTTTTCCTTAAAATTTGCAGGGGCGAAAAGACCATTAATTTATGTAAGCAATAGTAATGAAATGACTATTTACAAAGGCAGTAAGTTTTCTATCGGTGGCGACGTTTTGGGATCTTCTGTTTCCAAAAATTTTATGTCTGAAAGTATACATTTGCAAAAAGGTGATCGAATCTTTCTTTTTACAGATGGTATTATTGACCAATTTGGAGGAGAGCACAGCAAAAAATTTATGATGAACAGGTTTAAAAACCTGATTTGTCAAATACAGGAATTTCCTGTAAATCATCAAGGCAAAAAAATTGAAGAAGAAATAAATTCCTGGAAAGGAAATCAGGAGCAGGTGGATGATATTTTAGTTATTGGTTTAAAGTTTTGATACAAACCACAAATAGGATCTTAGCAAAAACAATTCCGGGCTTATTATTGTAGTTTTTTTACTTTAATTATCCTTTTTTTATATATTAACTTCTCAATAATAATTTAGCTGAAAAAGAACAAAATTTAAAAATTTCATAAATCATCTTACTTAAATTGCCAAAATCATGAAAAAAACATTGGGTGTTATCCTTACGCTTGCAGGTGTTATCAGTTTAATTATTACCACCATTAATTTTATAAATGACTCCAAAAGTTTTAATCTTCTAGGCCTGGAGGTTACCATAAGTGAAGGGAGCTTTATGCCCATCATCATAAGTGGAGTGGTACTTATTGCAGGGCTCATATTATTGGCAAGTTCCAGGGGAAGATAGTAATCGTCATTTGTGATCTAAAATTTCAATAGCCCACTACGCATGAAGAAGGGATCTTGATATTTCAGATAAATTTAAAATAATTAATGCTGCCTTTAATTTCTAACTGAGATGAAAATTCAATCAATAATTTTCAAAACACCCCTACTATTGTATGTCTTTTTTATCTTTTCATGCTCTCAAAAAAATACCTTGTCCAACGAAACATCTGAAATGAAAAATTATATAAAGGACGATCATTCATTTGCTGATCCCAACAAGGCCCTTGTAAAACATCTGGATTGGGATGCAACGGTTGATTTTGATAAGAAAATAATATCTGGTACTGCATCTCTTACCATAGAGGTATTTCCAAGGGCAGAGAATTTGATTTTAGATACCAAAAATTTAAAAATTTCAAAGGTTACTTTAAACAACGGTGAGGAAGCAGTTTTTCACAAAAGCCAGGAGGACAAAATATTGGGCGCCCCCTTAATAATTGATATAAAACCAAGTACTACTAAAGTAAATATAGAATATTCAACAAGCCCTGGTGCAGAAGCCCTTCAATGGCTGGATCCAGTACAAACAGCTGGTGGTGAAAAGCCATTTTTATTTACTCAGTCACAGGCAATCCTTGCCCGGAGTTGGATACCGTTGCATGAC
>JALZND010000596.1 GCA_030857845.1 Bacteroidota bacterium
TTAGGTGATGCAGGATCCTGCCTGCTTCCATCATGCCCGATGAGGAAATAATGATGCATGGCCCTTCCAATGCATTCAATAATTTTGAATCGTCCTGATCTATAATAAAATGCAGCTGGGGAAACCAAATGGGTCTGGGTCAAATTTTATATATTCAAGCATATCCACATTAAAATATTCCATATTTTCCCGAAGGATGTCTGTAGCATAAACAGATAAAGGACTATCAACAAATACCTTTAAATCAGGAGGGAGGCGGTTTTCTTCTGCCAAATAATTAAGGGAATATATAAGCTCCTGGGTCCTTCCTATGCTGAAAGATGGGATGAGTAGCTTCCCGCCTTTTTCAACACAAGTTTTCATAAGGAACCGGTCTAAAAAGTTTCAGGCTCCCCACCACATCTTCTTCAGCAAACAGAGGCTCCTCCTGATGGGGATTTTTAGCTTCTTTTGAAGCGTTTTTCCATTCAAAATACTGGATCTTTGCACTGTCCCGAAAGAGGAGCTTGCACAGCTCTAATGTTGGGGGCGTGCAATATATAGGCCCTGAAAAGCCATTCTTAACCAAAAGGGGTATTAAACCAGAATGGTCGGTATGGGCATGGGAAAGTATAAGGTAGGTGATGGAAGAAGCTTCAAAATTAATCCCTGTTTAATGTTTTATTGTCGTTGCCTTTACCTTGAAACATGCCACAATCCAAAAGTACCCTTGTTCCATTTTTCAAAGTCAGGAGGTGTTTGCTGCCTGTTACTGTTTGCGCAGCACCAAAAAATGAAATGACCATAAAAATTATCGTTATCAATTAAAAATGAATGGATAACAGATACTGCAGAAGAACGGTTTAAAAATTTATTTTTAATTGGAAAAGAGGCTTACAGAGACTCCAATTTTTAAATAAACGCTAATGAATTTGCTCCCCTTATCAATCCTTGTGTTATCGATGTAAAATCCCATCAAGGTTCAATTTGCCAATCCTAACCAAATTGGCTTCTGATAAACTACCAGGCACAAAAACAAACTTTTTATCATAGATTTGGCCTTCAATGAAATAGCTTACCCAAAATTCATTGAAGAGATGAAATAGTGCTGGGTCAATCGGCTCTATTTTAGCAGAATCGTCCGCTTTAACAGTGCCAATGAAGTGCCTGAGAACAGAGGTTTCTTGCTTTACTCCATTGTTTTCACCATATCCTTTGGAAGTCACCATTACATTTTCCAAAGGCTTTTCATTTTTGTTCAGCAAATACACATGCCACTCAACTGCATCAAAATCGTTCAGCTGTTTAACAACAGCAATCATCACGTTTTGTACTGGAAGAAATGGAATGTCTTTTTTCAATTTAGCTTTTAGCTTTTAGCGATTAGCAAATGGCAATTAGTGATTTACTGAACTAACCTTTAGTTAAGGAATGAAATTAAGTTTTTTTTATTTTTTGCTACATTAATAGTTCAAAAATTTTAAAAAAGCAATTAGCAATTAGCTGTTAGCTTTTAGCACCCCAAAGAATATATTTCATGAAGGGTTCTATCGGATCCGGCCTCTAATGAAATGCCTTTCCATCCTTTATAATGGTACTGGGAAAAAGCAGCCTGACTTATAAATAGAAAAGAGATAATAAGAATATACTTTTTCATGTCCTTTAATTTATTTTTTCAAATACAATGGTCACGGTAGCTGTTTGGCTTACCATTTTTTCCGATTCAGATGGGATAATGAGGGCATCTATGACAAGTCGAGTAAGGGTAACCTCTTTAAAGTGCCAGGTGTGATTATAATATGCTTTTAAGTTAAAGACATTGGGAACATTAAAAAATTTAACCATTCCTTCACCATCAATATCAACTGATGCTTTGGAATAGTCGTTTGAAAATGAAAGGAAAAATGCTTGACTCATAAAAAGACTTTCATCGTCAGAACAATCACTGGCACCTTCATCAATATTTATAGATAGAACCCTAAATTCATAAACATTATCAGTCCTACATTCAGGTAGTTGGCCCCACCAGTTTTTAGATGTTGTTCCGTTATTGTCCCTTTCGATATCTGAACCCATTTCTGTAAGTTTCCATTTTGTCTTGCCATTAAAAATATGCTCTCTCAATATAGTTTCTCTATCTTGGGGAATGTCTACTTTGGGCTCATCATCTTTTTTGTCACATGAAAACATGAATAGTACAAGGAACAAAGAGGTTAGTGTTTTTTTCATTGCCCTGCTAATTGTTTAAGTTTTAAATAATTCTTCATTTTTTGTTCGGTATATGCCCTATACCTATG
>JALZND010000179.1 GCA_030857845.1 Bacteroidota bacterium
AAGGGTAGCCTGGAGCTCTACTACAGATCCTGCCATTTCACTTAATATCAAAACCCCGGTTTGATCTTTTTTGCTTGCCACGAATTCTTTTGCAACCAGGTTCATCCCATCCCTAAACGGGGTAACCAGGGCAATATCTGCCAGGTTGTACAAGGCAGATAATTGCTTGAATGGGAGAGACCTGTATAAATAATATATAGGGGTCCATTCAAGAGTGCCATGTTTACCGTTGAGGTTTCCTACAGCTTTATCAATTTCTTCTTTTAGGTCTTTATAATTACTGACTGTATCCCGGGAAGGCACTACCAAGAGAATAAGGGATACATCTTTTTTAAATTGTGGTTTCTGTGTCAAAAGCCTGTCAAAAGCTTTTATCCGTTGCAGGATGCCTTTACTATAATCGAGCCTGTCAACAGATAGTGCAAGCTTTACGTTTCCAAATTTTTCCCTAAAAACACTTACCTGTTTGGTTACTGTCGTGTCATCGATGGCGTTATGAAATTTATTGTAATCAATGCCCATAGGAAAAGCATCAACCTGTATGGCGCGATTTTCTTTATATATTACTCCCAGGTTATGTTCAAGGTTGATGATCCTGGATACTGCACTTATAAAATGCCTCATATATTCATAAGTATGAAACCCAATAAGATCAGCACCCATCAATCCTTCTAATATTTCCTTCCGCCACGGCAGTGTCCTGAAAAGTTCGTAAGAAGGAAAGGGTATATGCAAAAAGAAGCCAATTTGGCTTTGTGGAAGGCTTGCCCGCAACATTTCGGGCAGCAACATCAGGTGGTAATCCTGAACCCAAATGATATCGTCAGGCTGGGCAATTTCTAATACTTTTTTACAAAACAATTGGTTTACTTTTTTATAATGGTTCCAAAAATCCCTTTCATAATTGGTAAATTCAGAGAAATAATGAAAAAGAGGCCATATGGTTTTGTTGCTGAACCCTTCATAGTAGCATTTGATTTCATCTTTTGAAAGGAAAACAGGATGTATAAGGTCTTTCTCAAGCGTTGCTTCAATATCATCTTTTAAAGACTCTTGATTTGGAAAAATGCCTGGCCAGCCGATCCAATGCTTTTCAATGTCTGTTTCTAAAGAATCCAGGCCTGTTGCTAAGCCCCCACTGCTCGATTGATACGAAATGAGGCCATTCTCGATTTTAACATTAACAGGAAGTCGATTAGCAACAATAAGTAGTCTTTTCATAAAAATATGTCAAAAAATAACGAAAAGTGAGATATTAAATTTTCAATATAACAATATTTATTATGCAATTTAAAAAATGTTTCAAAAATTCCATTTTTATAAATATACAAAAAATGATGAAGATTTGTTTAATATGAGTGCTTTTTCCAGAATCGTTGATCCAAACCAATGCTACCTTTTCTACCAAACTTATTCCAAAGTTGATATTTGTAAAAGTAGTTTTTCATTGAAGCTTTACTTATAGATGCTTATAGATAATTCTTACTGCAAAATTAGGGAAATCAGGTATGTAAAGCTCAAGTATTATGGATATTATTTTATTAAGAAACAAGCTATTCCTGTTAGCCCCTGCAGGAATTTTAATTATGTGGAAATTATACGGTGGACATTTGCCCAATGGATTTCATTTACCTTACCTTACCTGTATCCTGGTTTTGTATGTTGACAGGCCTTGGTGTACTAAAACCAGGTATATTCCTGGTTTTAATTTATTTTCAAATTCAATTTGAGTATTCAAATTGAATTTTTTAGAATAAACCTTATCGCCCTGTATATTTATAACCTCCAAATCTCCTTGTTCTAAACCTGAATCGTCCATCTGGAGCATAAGAGACTTCCCATCACTAGGATTTGGATAAACTGAAAAAGGGATGTATTTAGGTATGGGCTTTATTCTTATTACTTTATGATATTCTATACATCCATCATAGTCTGTAGCTTTCAACCTATAATAGGCAATGCCATTGCGAGATAAGTCATCCTCAAATCGATAATTGATAATGCTGTTACTGTTTCCTGCTCCTTTTACAACTCCTAAGGCATTCCATTGTACAAGGTCAAAGCTTTTTTCCAGGGTAAAAAAATCGAAGTTTATTTCACTTGCAGTGGCCCATTCCAGGATATTGGTATTTTCTTTTGCAAGGCCTCTAAAATAAAGCAATTCCACAGGAAGAACGCCTATAGCATATGGGTAGGCTTCAAATTTATATAAAACCCCAACATTTGCTATTCCATTGCCATCCATTTCTGTACCTATTCTTACCGGGGTGTTTTTGTCAAATTTTAATGGTGTGTTGTTCGGGCCATCATTTGACCAAACGGTTTGATCATCTACGTACATATTTCCAACTCCAGAAATCTCGTCATATGCAAATCCTATATTGTACCTTACTCTGTTCACGCTAGGTGCCAAGGCATAAACGCTTGATCCTGTAACCACTCCTGCGGTGGTTTCATATCTTATATTTAAACTCCCTCCTTGCATCCAAATCCTTAAATCATTTCCCCTTATGATCATGGTTGCATCATTCTCCATCTTCCTGAAATCGAAGTACAGGGAGATACTTGTAGTTCCTATCCAATCTCCCGGGATATTTTTAAAAAATTAGGTTAAAAAGCAATGGCTTGCAAGAAAGCTACCTAAAGGTCAATTTCTAAAAAACTATTGAAGTATAACCCAAAGAAGCTTTGGCTTCTTTGGGTGGGAGGGATTCTAAAAGTCAATTATTGGGCTTGTACGGCCATAAGTTCCGTTAAGAGTTTACGCACTTCTTTAACTGAATTTACGCTGTATTTGGCTTCTGAAGTATTGCTTCCTACTTTAATGGTAAATGCATTTTCGGGCATGACTTTAAAAGTATCTTCATCGGTCCAATCATCGCCTATTGCAAGATGAAAATCGGCCGGAAATTCTTTTAGCCATTTTAGCGCAGCTTTTCCTTTGTTGACGCCCGCATGTTTCACCTCAACAACCATATCTCCCTCCAGTACCTGAAGGTTCATATTGGAAGAAATATATTTTAAATGGCTGCTTAGCTCCCGGGTCCTTAGCTCACCAAGACCGGTTTCTACTTTTCTATAATGCCATACAAGGGAATAATCTTTGGTTTCAATCAATGATCCAGGGGTCCTATCAACATAAAATTCGAGTACTGAAAGGATTTCATGCTTCCAGTCATCAGTAAGTGTTTCAATCATTCTCCATTCTCCATCTCTTTCTTTCAGCCATACACCATGTTCACATATAAAATCAACATTTAGTTGACCAAGCCATTCTTGCAGTGTATGCCTGTCCCTTCCGCTTATAATTACTATTCTGTTTTTGGTGTTTGAGGTAAGTTTTGTCAATATTTCAATAACCTCAGGGGCCGGTTTAGCCTTTTGAGGCTCATCAGTAAATGGGGTAAGGGTCCCGTCATAATCAAGGAATATCAGGTTCTTTTCAGATTTTTCATATGCCTTTTTTATGGTGTACATTGCTTCTGCATCAAGGTTTTTTGTAGCCATAGATCTTTGTTTTTCTTTAATTTCATCGAGTCGCGCCATAAATATTTTTACCCAGTGATGGATATTGTACCTCTTTAACGATTTTTGCATGATCTTCATGTGTTTGGTCTGCTCTGTTTCAGGCATATTAATGGCCCTTTTCATTGCTTGTACCAATTCATTTATGTCGTTGGGGTTTATCAAAATTGCATCTGAGAGCTCTTTTGAAGCACCTGCCATTTCGCTTAAAATTACTACGCCTTTTTCGTCAAGCCTGCTGGCAATATATTCTTTGCACACCAGGTTCATGCCATCCCGCATAGGGGTGACCAGGGCAACATCTGCCATCCTGTAAAATGCCGATAGGGCTTTTAGAGGGAAAGATCGGTAAAAATAATGTATTGGGGTCCAGTTAATCCTGCCAAACCTTCCATTGATACGCCCTACCAGCTCGTCAATTTCTTCTTTCAATTCTTTGTATTTTTCAACTTGGTCTCGTGAGGGGACTACGATCATCAGGATAGAAACCTTTTCTTTATATTCAGGGTATTTTTCAAGAAAAGTTTCAAAAGCTATAAGCCTTTGAGGGATTCCTTTCGAATAATCCAACCTATCTATTGACAAGAAAAGCTTTTGTTTCCCCAGTGCATTCCGGTATCTGGATTCTCTTTGCAAGGTTTCCTTTGCAGCAGCAGACTCAGCATATTTTTCATAATCAATTCCCATTGGAAAAGAATCTACTATTACAGATCTTTTTCCCATAAATACCTGGCCTTGTGTATTGCTTTTTCCTACAAGCCTACTTACGGAGCTTAAAAAGTGGCGCATATCATCATAAGTATGAAAGCCAATAAGGTCTGAGCCGAGCATGCCATTAAGGAGCTCTTTCCTCCAGGGTATGAGCCTGAAAACTTCATAAGAAGGAAATGGAATATGTTGGAAAAAGCCAATGCTAATCTTTGGCAAACTAGCCCTGATCAACTCTGGAAGGAGCAACAATTGGTAATCATGTATCCAGATAATATCTCCCGGCTGGGCTACCAAAAGTATTTCATTGGCAAATTTTTGATTTACTTTTTTATATGCCTCCCAAAGTTTTTGCTCATATATGGCATATTGGTTAAAATAGTGGAAGTTGGGCCAAAGTGTGCCATTGCTGAAACCTTCATAAAAATCTTTGATTTCTTTTTTGCTCAAAAAGACTGGGTGCATATTGTCTTTAGAAAGCTGCTCTTTTATTTTGTCCTTATCGCTTTGGTTTTTTAAGCTCAAGCCAGGCCAGCCAATCCAAACATTGTCACCTTCTTTATATATAGAACCCAATCCTGTTGCGAGGCCTCCTGCACTTGGCTTGGAAATAAGGTCATCGCCCTTTTGGGTAATATTTACTGGGAGGCGGTTCGAAACAATGATGGTCTTTGACATAAGTAAGAATATTTTATGATGCTTAAAAATAATTAAATATAAAAATCACCTTTAATCATTGTTTGATTAAGGCAGGTGAAAATAAAATCGTTAATGATAATTTGGGATGTATTTATGCAAAATACTTCTAAAATTCAATAAAAAACTTTATTTAATGTTATTGCTCATTTGTTGAAGTCACGGAGTTTAATTTCGGTAAGTTTCCTTTTTGTGTCCAATGGGAAATCTCCGTTCATCATCCATTCATAATATGAAGGTTCTTTTTTTAAGATCAATGAAATTGGTTTTCCTTTATGTTTTCCGAAGTTAAATACTTCCACACCATCATTGTTTAAGCAAAACCTTCCGGCAAGGTCTACCATGCCCGTAGCGGTTACTTTATGCAGGGTTTCCATGTCATTGTTAATGATGCCCAAGTGTTTGCCCAGGCTGTCTGTAACTTCCTGTCCCTGATATTTTTCTACCTGTGCTTTTAGCACCTCATAGGTAGCAACAGTATCAACTTCTGCATTGTGTGCACCATCGAGCTCTTTATTGCAATAATATTTATAGGCTGCAGAAAGTGTCCTCTTTTCCATCATGTGAAATATTTTTTGCGCATCGATAAGCTTTCTATTCGTGATGTCGAAGTTTACTCCTGCCCTCAAAAATTCTTCAACCAGCAGGGGCACATCAAAACGTATGATGTTGTAACCTGCCAAATCGCAACCTTCCAGGAATTTAGCCATAGATTTGGCTAAGCTCTTAAAAGGTGGGGCAGTGGCTACATCATTGTCATATATACCATGTATCAGGCTCGACTCCAAAGGAATGGGAATGGTGGGGTTGATCCTCATGGTTTTTGTGATGAGCTCACCACCAGGAATCGCTTTTACAAAGCAGATTTCCACAATGCGGTCGTGCGCGATATTTATTCCGGTAGATTCTATATCGAAAAATGCAAGAGGTTTTTTTAGGTTTAGCTGCATTGGGTATTTTTAATTAATTATAATGAATTATTGGCTGCCTGCATACTTAATTCTTTAAGGTTCAAGCCATCAAATGTGCCAGAACTCATCATCAGAAGGTTTTTATGATGCCACTTTTGAGACAAAATATATTCCTTCAGTAAGTTGCTGTCTGTAAACACCATTAAGTCCTTCCTTTGGAATGCTTCTTTTATTTCATTTTCAGAAATAGCTTCTAGCTTTTTGTGTTGGACTGTTTTGGGGCTGAAGTAAACAATGGCTGTGTCAGGAGCAGAAAAAGTGCCCTGGTATTGACCAAGAAATTTTTTGTTTAAACTACTGAAAGTATGCAATTCGAGGCAGGCTGTAAGGTGCCTTTCAGGATATTGTTCTTTAAGTGCTTCCGCAGTAGCTTCTAATTTGGAAGGTGCATGTGCAAAATCTTTGTAAAATGCCGCCGTATCCTTTTTGTGAAGCAATTCCAGTCTTTTTGCTGCCCCTGTAAACGATTGTATGGATTCATAAAAATTATTATTTGTAATGCCCAGTTTATTGAGTATTGCTTTTGCACCACTAATATTTTGCATATTATGCCTCCCAAAAAGGGCAATAGGCACATCACCGTTTTCAGTCACAAGATAAGTTTGCCCATCTTTAATTTTATGGTTGTGCGAATTATATTCAATACTGTTTACATTTTCACGCTCCTTGCCGCCAATTACAGTAGCCAGGTCATCTTCTTCACAGTATATAAGAGTGCCCGCTTTGGGTGAGGAATCTGCAAATTTATCAAATTGCCTCACGTATTCATCCATAGTTGGAAATACATTGATATGGTCCCATGATACACCGCTTATGAGTCCGATATGGTGTTTGTAATGCAGGAATTTAGGGACTTTATCAATCGGTGATGAAAGGTATTCATCACCTTCAATAACAATGATGGGAGCATCAGTAAGTTTTACCATCAAATCAAAACCTTCAATTTGAGCGCCTACAAGATAATCGAAATCTTTTTTATAATAATTGAGCACATGCAGGATTATGGAAGTTATAGTGGTTTTTCCATGGCTTCCCGCAATGACAATCCGGTGTTTATTTTTAGATTGTTCATATATATATTCAGGGTATGAGTAAACTTTTAAACCAAGGTCTTGGGCTTTTAGCAACTCCGGGTTGTCAATACGGGCATGCATGCCAAGGATGATGGCATCAAGATCGGGAGTAATATTTTCTGGGTTCCAACCCTCTTTGGTCGGTAGGATCCCATTACTTTGCAGCCTACTGTATGATGGTTCAAAAATTTCATCATCAGACCCTGTAATCCTGAAACCTTTTTTATGTAAAGCGATTGCCAGGTTATGCATCACACTTCCACCTATAGCAATAAAATGAACTTTTTGATTATTTTCAGTCATGATTGTATTATATAGATTCCAAAATTAAAAGAAAATACCCCACCGGCAAATTAAAAAAGGTATAGATTCTTTACATTATATAATTTTGGTATATATTTTAATAATTTATTAATGTTCATGGGTTGGATATTTTTATTTGAAACATGATAATGT
>JALZND010000597.1 GCA_030857845.1 Bacteroidota bacterium
CCCTTGTCATGGTGGCACAACCAGCCGAAGAAAATGGATTGGGGGCAGATATGATGTTTAAAGATGGACTATATCAAAAATTCCCTGTACCAGATTTTGCCATAGCCCTCCATGATAATTCTTTTTTGGCCGCAGGTAAAATTGGCTATCGGGACGGTGCTTTTATGGCTAGTGTGGATATGCTGGACCTTACGATTTTCGGGGTTGGTGGCCATGGCGCCGCCCCACATACTACTATTGACCCTGTAGTGCTGAGTTCTCATATGGTGCTTGCGTTTCAAAACATCGTGAGCAGGGAAATCAACCCCATTGACCCTGCTGTGGTAACTGTGGGGTCTATACATGGTGGCACTGTACACAACATCATCCCTGATGAGGTTAAACTGCAGCTTACCATCCGATCCTATTCAGAGGATGTAAGGGCCCAAATAATTGCATCAATAGAAAGGATCAGCCGCAATATGGCTTTGGCGGCAGGACTACCTGAAACAAAGCTGCCTGTTATCAGCATAAGGGAAACCCAAACCCCTGCTACAATAAATGATGCTGGTCTCACAAAAAGACTGGTACCCATCTTTAAAAAGTTAATTGGTGACGATAATGTAGTAGAAATGCCTCCATATATGGTTGGAGAAGATTTCAGCAGGTTTGGCATGCAAATAAAAGAGGTGCCGATTTTTATGTTTTGGTTAGGGGCTGCTGACCCTGAACTTGTACAAAAATCTAAAAGTACAGGAGAACAGCTTCCATCATTGCATTCACCTTTTTTTGCACCCTTGCCAGAACCAACTATTAAAACAGGAATTAGGTCCATGACAGCCGCAGCCCTTGAACTTTTTGGAACATGATGCTTGTATTAGGATTATAATGAAAGGGACCCTAAATCTATCAATTCTCACTGACATTCATTTTAAAATATATGCTGCATAAGATGAAAACGAGTTTCATTACAATCTACAGGAATACTGTAAATAGTATTTGGATCGTGCCCGCTATTATTTCCGCTTTATTTTTTGGCCTGATATATTTCATTCTAGCCATTCATTCCCCTGATCATGAATATAGACTTTTGCAGATTGTACCATATGGTGACATAAATAATGCTGATACGGCAAGGGCATTAGTAACAACTATTTTAGCGGGCACCATTTCATTGATAATTTTTAGCTTTACTATGATGATGTTTGTCCTAAACCAGGCAGCTTCCAATTATTCAGCAAAAGTTCTGGGCGGGTTGATTTCACAAAAATCTAATCAGATTGTTTTAGGGGTATATATTGGTACAGTAATTTATACAATTATTTTGCTGATGCAAATCAAAGAAGGAGACAATTTTAAAAATGTGCCACATATAGCGATCTTCCTCTGCGTGGTTATTTTTATTTTTTGCCTGATATTGTTTGTGAAGTTTATCAATAACATCTATAATTCAGTTCAAATTTACAGTGTTATAAATAGGATTTATTCTCAGACGAAAAAGGAGCTCCAAAAAGAATCGGATAATAAAACATATGACAAAAATAAATTTCTTGTAAAGGAATGGTTTGATAATGTCTCCAATAAATCTGGATATTTTCAAACAATTTCAGGCTCAACTTTGGTAGATATTGCTTGTAAGCATGATCTAGTGGTTCAGTCAATCCCTCCAAAAGGTTTTTACCATGTTGCTGGTGCACCATTGTTCAGGTTGTCAAAAAAAATTACTGACAAAAAAATCCTGGGCAAAATAGAAGATGGTTTTGCTTTTTATACTGGTGAAAATATAAAGGACAATTATTTTTATGGTCTCAGGCAATTAAGTGAGGTTGCTATTCAAGCTTTAAGTACAGGGATCAATGCACCGGGAACGGCAATTGCGTGCCTGGAGCATTTGTCTGATTTATTTTCTATCAGGATGAAACAGGACCATTCAAGTATTTACAAAGATAAAAAAAATGATGTACGTGTAATTGTGCCTGAAATCCCATTCGCAGAACTTTTGGAAATATGTATTTCGCCCATCAGGATTTATGGGAAAAAAGATGTAAACATGGTTTTGTCCCTTATAAATTTCCTAAAAAATCTTTCTTATAACGATCCTGCACAGCTCCATCAAGACTTGCTTTCACAGCATGTGCTTGCTGTTTATGAAGATGCATTTAAAAATCTTGAAAATTCAATGGACAAAAAAAGTGTAAAAGAAAAAATGAGGGAGCTGAAAAACCTTCCATCAAATTATTTTATTGAATTAAACCTTCAGCCACATTTTTAGAAACTTTACCCAGAGACTATTTG
>JALZND010000598.1 GCA_030857845.1 Bacteroidota bacterium
GTGAGGAAATTATTACCAGGACAAACTTGGAAACCTCCTTTACAAAAGGAATAATTTTTATATTTAAGGCTGATTTATTTTGTTCTACCCTGCGTGTGAGGATCAATTCAAGTAGGTTGAGTATCCTGAACCCAAGCCATGTGGTCATTAAAATGAAGGTTACCCTATAAACAACCCTTACGATATATTTTATATTTTCAAGGTCTTCAGGGTTCTTTGTTATAATTTCAGGTAGCTCCAGCCTCCTGGTTGCCACATATAAAAAAATTAAAAATATGATTGCCTGAACCGGATGCCCCAGAATCCTTAAGAAATCCATTGAATTTACAGGCTCTTCATTTCTTGAAATAAGCCTAAAGGCTAGCCGGCCAAAAAAAGTGAACATAAACCTCTTGAGCAATAAGCCAGCAGCAATGATCCCAATGAACCATAGGTAGTTTTCAATTTCATTGCCTAATACTTTTTGATTTAATAAATCCGAAAAACGAGCCATAGTAAAAGATTAAACCATTTTATAAAGCTATTTCAATTCCTGTCCTGGCCAGTAGTTTTGCGGTTTTAATTCTTCTCATTATTTTTAATACTTTATTAAACTATAAAAGATAATTACATAAAAATAGCTTGGTCGGATACCGGTGATTTCCCTCCCATAAAGAGTGCAAAAGCCTTTGCCTTTTTTACAATTTTCAAATCTAAACTTTGTGTAGGTGAAAGGAAATTTACTTCATACCCGTCATGTGCTTCAAACTCCACAGACGAACCATTTTTAGGCCAATTAATACTAACCAATTTTCGGTGCCTGTTTCCAGGATTATTCAACACGAATATTATTTTGGTCTTCCTTTACTTCAAACATTATCAATAAAACCCTAAACCATTGTCGGCTCAAAATACAAAAATTATTTTCATACTTTATGTAGGTTATATTTTATTATTTGCACGATGTTGGAACGGCGAAGGTGCAGGAATGGGGTTATTGAGCTTTTGTTGGTAAAAATACTTAAAAGAAAAAAATAATGGGTGTTGGGAAATAAATGTAAAGTGAGAAGCCTGATTAAATTTTTTATTCTAAGATCCATGTTTATTGACCTATCTAAATTAGTTTTACATAATCAAGTGTAGAAATAATAGTTGAGCTTTTATGAATATAGCCGTAGACATTGGAAATTCTTATATTAAGTTTGGCTGTTTTGAAAATGGGAAGCTAAAAAAAAGCCTTGTCTATAAAAGTATTGATGAGGCTAAAGATTTTCTTAAAAAAGAAGCCCCTCAAAGTATAATAATTTCGTCGGTAGGGAAAGGTCCGGGTGAATTTGCTAAAGGGTTGGATGATATTGCCCATGTGCTTATAATGAGTTCTGAGCTTCAGGTTCCAATTAAAAATAAATATAATTATCCCAATACACTTGGACAAGACAGGCTAGCGGCTGCGGTAGGTGCCAATTTTATTTTTCCCAACAAAAACTGCCTTTCGGTAGATATAGGAACCTGCATTACTTTTGATTTTTTAAATGATCAAGGTGAATATTTGGGAGGAAGTATTTCCCCTGGATTATCCATGAAACTCAAAGCATTACATACTTTCACCTCCCGGCTTCCGTTAATTGAAGCTATAGGGGACGCAGGTTTAATTGGAAAAACTACAGAAGAATCTATCTTGAGTGGTGTAATCAATGGAACATCGGCAGAAATAGAAACCATGATCCAATTTTATAATAACAAATTTGAAAATCTTCAGGTTATTATTTGTGGAGGTGACGCTAAATTCTTTGAAACTAGAATAAAAGCTACCATATTTGTGATCCCTGAATTGGTGTTAATTGGGTTAAACAGAATTTTAGAACATAATGTATAAGCTTAAAGCTTTTTTACTAGGGATTTTTGTATCCCTTTCCTCCAGTATATCCGTATATGCACAAATGGGAAATTCTCCATATTCTATTAGGGGAGTTGGGGATTTAAGATCGATGGAGCTTCCTCATAACATTGGAATGGGGGGAGTAGGGCTAAGCCAGCCCCAAAATTTCACCCTAAACAATATGAATCCCGCTTTATTGCCTTTAAATACTTTAACGCATTTTGGGTTAGGGATAATGTCAGATTATAGAAGGATGTCAAATCAAAATACTTCTTCCACAAGTTTAGGTGGTGGGCTCAGCTATTTAACTTTTGCCTTCCCAGTAATAGCCGGAAAATGGACATTGAGCAGTGGGTTGGTGCCATACAGTTCTGTAAATTATGATTATCATGTAAAAAATGCTGTGATAGAGGG
>JALZND010000011.1:0-11808 GCA_030857845.1 Bacteroidota bacterium
CGATTTCATGAAACAGCGCTTGAGCTGGGCAAAAATGCAGAAAAACATGAAGCCGAAGAAGCTTCTTGTGTAAAAGTAGATGGTATTGAAATCTCTGGAAACAGCGAGTTAATAGCTTTTACCCAAAATGAAACAAGTACCGGTGCTGCTCAACCTGTGGAAGATATTTATAAGACCAAGGAAAGGTATCCGGGAAAATTGATTGCTGTTGATGTAGTTTCTACGCTTCCGTATATAAACTTAGATTATTCAAAAATTGATACAGCTTTTTTTTCTGTACAAAAAGGATTTGGATTGCCAGCAGGACTTGGTGTATGGCTTGTAAATGAAAAATGCATTGAAAAAGCAAGCAACTTATTAAAGGATGGCCGAAACATTGGCACGTACCATAGCTTAACTTCCCTATTGAGCAAAGGCGTCAAAAACCAAACACCTGAAACTCCCAATGTTTTGGGGATTTACCTGCTTGCCAAAATATGTGAAGATATGCTCGATAAAGGAATAGCACAAGTACGAAGAGAAACAGATTATAAAGCAGCTGTGTTGTACAATGCAATATCGAACAATAGCTTATTAAGTCCATTTGTAAAAGAAGAGTCATATAGATCAAAAACTGTTATAGTGGTAGAAACAACAATACCATCGCAAAAAATAATCAAAAAACTTGAAGAAAAGGGCATCATAATCGGCTCTGGATATGGACCTTATAAAGAAAAGCACCTTCGTATTGCCAATTTCCCAACCCATTCTAAAGAAAAAACCGAACAGCTTGCAGATATGTTGGAAGGAATTACCAAAGAACAATTTGATTAATTGCTTATGTACCCCCTAAAGAGATTGCTGGTTGGGCTGGACCTTACAGAAATGGATGTGCCCCTGATAAAATATGCTGCTGCAATTGCAAAGGCTTCTTCTAGCCATAAAATATATTTTATCAATGTAGTCCCATCCCTAAATATACCCCCTGCCGTTCAAAAGGAATTTCCCCTGTTGATGGACAATGCATTGGAGGAAAGAAAAAATCAAATTTGGGAAAAAATTGAGGCTCATTTTGAAATAGGTGCAGCCAAAGAAATCCAGGTGACTGTTAAAGAAGGTGTACCTGCCAAAAAGATCTTAAAATTTAGCCTGGAAAAAAATATAGACCTCATAATTGTTGGCCGCAAAACAACCTTAAAAGGAAGTGGGCTAGTTTCATACAGACTCGCACGAAGGGCAGCTTGTTCTTTGTTTATAATACCTGAAGGGATGTCTCCCAGGATAGAAAAGATCCTTGTCCCAAGTGATTTTTCAGATTATTCGGTCATTGCAATGGAGGAAGCGTTTAACATAGCAAAAAAAACAGGCGCAAAAGTGATTGTTCAAAATGTATACAATGTTCCCGCAGGCTACCATTATACAGGCCGGACATTCGAAGAATTTGCAAGGATCATGGAAAAAAACGCTAAAAAGGATTACCGTAAATTTATAAAAAAAATAGAAACTGAAGGTATTAAACCTAAAGTTATTTATTCCCTTGACAGAAATGACGACCCTGTGGAAGATATTTATGAGATGGCCGAGAAACTCCAGCCTGACACCATCATCATTGGGGCAAAAGGAAGAACAGCAACAA
This sequence comes from Bacteroidota bacterium, assembly GCA_030857845.1. Classification (GTDB taxonomy): domain Bacteria; phylum Bacteroidota; class Bacteroidia; order Cytophagales; family Cyclobacteriaceae; genus JALZND01. The sequence continues at coordinate 1,616 of JALZND010000011.1, forward strand.
CAGCTATATTTTTAGGCAGCCTTGCAGAAAGGTTGGTACAAATAAACAAAAAATATCCTATGATGGTGGTGAGGCCTAAAGGTAAAAATGCTGGTATCCTTGATTATTTTTTAGAATTATAATTACTGTAAATGCTTTAAACTTAAAACCCGTAATTTTTATTAAACAGTCAGGTCAATCTTCAACATAAAATAACTATTATTAAAACACCATTGGAAAGATTTTTGTAAAGATTTTTTCTTATTCTTAATTTAAAGATCTTTTAAAGAGCACCGAAATAAAAGATGCCTTAATTTTACCTTGAAAGATTATTATAAACCAAAAACAATGAAATACACTCAATTAAAGAAGTTTACCATAACCTTATTGTTCAATATACTTTTACTTTCTAGCATTTCTTTTTCTGCCCCTAAACTGGAATACAAGCTTTCAATGTCCAATCCTCATACCCATTATTTTGAAGTGGTATTGAGAATGACAGACTTAAAGCAAGATTTTATTGACTTAAAGATGCCTACCTGGGCACCTGGCTCCTATCTTATCCGTGAATTTTCCAGAAATATAGACAGAGTGGGTGCGAAAGGAAGTAATGGACAAGATATTGCTGTTAAAAAAACCGCAAAAAATACCTGGAGAATACCCACTAAAAACATCAATGAGATTCTCGTCAACTATCAGGTTTATGCTTTCGAAATGTCTGTCCGCACCTCATTCCTTGATGCCTCTCATGGATATATCAATGGCACCAGTATTTTCCTCTATCCAGATAAAATGCTTGACCTGCCTTCTACCCTTACGGTAATACCATTTAAAGAATGGAAAGTTGTAAGTACAAGCTTGCCCGCAGTAGCTGGCCGGCAGTGGGTTTATCAGGTCGCAAATTATGATATATTGGCTGATTCGCCCATAGAGATTGGGAACCATAAAGTATTGGAGTTTAATGCAGCAGGTATCCCCCATCAAATTGCAATCTATGGCGAAGGCAATTACAAGGAAGCCCAATTAAAAAGCGACCTTACAAAAATTGTGGAAGCCTGCACAAAGGTATATGGCGACAATCCCAATCAAAATTACCTTTTCATCATACACAATTTAACCAAAGGCAGTGGTGGTTTGGAGCACCTAAATTCTACAACATTGCAGGTAAACAGGTGGACCTATCAACCACAAAGCAGCTACCTGGGATTCCTGAACCTTGCAGCACATGAGTATTTCCATCTCTGGAACGTAAAGCGGGTCCGCCCGATCGAGCTGGGACCTTTTGATTATGAAAATGAAAATTATAACCGACTGCTTTGGGTCATGGAAGGCTTTACAAGTTATTATGATAAATTGTTGATCACATCAGCAAGTTTAGCTGATGACAGGTACTTCCTCGGAAAAGTAGCTGGGGCCATCAATAGCATTGAGAACCAGGCAGGAAACAAAGTACAACCTGTAGCTGAAGCAAGTTTTGATGCATGGATAAAATCATATAGGCCAGATGAAAATAGCCCCAATACAACCATTTCTTATTATACAAAAGGTTCTGTTCTTGCAGCTTTGCTTGATTTGGAAATTTTACAAAGCACTAATGGCACAAAGAACCTTGATGATGTAATGCAATTTTTATACAGTGAATATTATAAAAAGAAAAAGCGAGGCATCACAGATGCGGAATTTCAGGCTGCTGTAGAAAATGTAGCAGGAAAGAAATTACAGGACTTTTTTAACGATTATGTAAACGACACCAAAGAAATAAATTACAACAAATATTTTCAATATGCAGGTTTAAAGCTTATTGATTACAACGAAGGAAGTGAAAGCCCTGTTTTGGGGGTTGGCACCGAAGACAAGGGCGGCAAGCTGATGGTTCGAAATGTTTATAGGGAAACTGCCGCATATGACGGCGGCCTCAACGTAAATGATGAAATTATTGCCATTGATGGGTTCCGGGTCGATTCCAATGAACTTACCAGTATCATTTCCATGCGAAATCCCGGCGATTCACTAACTGTAACAATTGCACGTGATGGGCAAATGCAGGCCCTTAAAATCCAACTTAAAAATGACCAATCAGTAAATTATCGATTTTCTACCCTGGATAAAATCACTGAACAGCAAAAGAGAATTTATAATAAATGGACCAGGATGGTGAAAACTGGATCTTAGAAAAGGCATAACGTTGGATGCTGAAAATGCTTTAATTTCTAAATAGAGCCTTCATATTTTTTCAGAAAGGATCGTGGGCTATTTTGTGGTTCTTTTTTTCAATATATTTTTAAACCATCCCTATTAGGATATTTTTATATTGTATTTTTGCAAAAGGATATAAAAACAATCTATTTCTTTAACGTATCAAATGTCAAGGGAAGAAGCTAAAGTCGAAATCGCTGCTCTTACAGATAAATTAAATTTTTATAATGAGCAGTATTACCAAAATGCTGTATCTGAAATTTCAGATTTTGTATATGATCAGCTTCTGGAAAAACTTATAGCGTTGGAAAATGCTTTTCCAGAGTTTAAATACGATTACTCCCCATCACAACGTGTTGGTGGAACCATTACCAAAACTTTTGAAACTGTTTACCACAAATACCCAATGCTATCCCTGGGCAATACATACTCCAGGGAAGAACTTGAAGAGTTTGACAAGCGGGTCATCAAAGCACTTGGAGATGAACCTTATGAGTATATTTGTGAATTAAAATTTGATGGTGTTGCCCTTAGCATTACGTATGAAAACGGCATGCTCACCCGAGGGGCAACTCGTGGCGATGGTGTTCGGGGCGATGATATCACAAATAATATCAAAACTATAAGGAGCCTGCCACTGAAAATAAAAAGAGGAATTTTCCCTCCATTGTTTGAGGTCCGGGGCGAGGGGTTTATGCCTGTAGAAGTTTTTACTCAAATCAACAGGGAAAAAGAAGAAGCTGGTGAAGCATTGCTTGCAAATCCACGTAACACTGCAGCAGGAACCTTGAAGATGCAAGATTCTGCCATTGTAGCAAGAAGGCAAATTGATTGTTTTTTATACTCGCTTATGGGTGAAGACCTTCCATTTGATACACACGAAGATTCTCTAAAGGCATTGCAGGAATGGGGGTTCAATGTTTCGCCTACTTACAGGAAATGTAAAAATATAGATGAAGTTTTTGAATACATCAACCACTGGGAAACAGAACGGCTTTCATTGCCGCTGGATACCGATGGAATTGTAATAAAAATAAACTCCTTTTCACAACAGGAAGCGCTGGGTTTTACAGCCAAAAGTCCGCGTTGGGCTATTTCTTATAAATACAAAGCCAAAGGATCAGCTACCCTATTGAAAAAAATAATTTATCAGGTAGGCCGTACAGGTGCTATAACCCCTGTCGCTGACCTAGAGCCTGTATTATTGGCTGGGAGCACCGTGAAGCGTGCATCATTGCACAATGCAAACGAGATAGCAAGGCTCGACCTCCGGGTGGGCGACGTAGTATTTGTTGAAAAAGGAGGCGATGTGATCCCAAAAATAACAGGCGTTGATTTCGCAAAAAGGCAAGCAAATAGCCTTACGGTACAGTACATCAATGAATGCCCAGAATGCGGTGCTGAGCTGATAAGAAATGAAGGTGAAGCTGTACACTATTGTCCCAATTTTTACGATTGCCCCCCGCAAATTAAAGGGAGGATAGAACATTTCATTCAGCGGAGAGCCATGGACATCAATAACCTCGGCGACAGGACCATTGATTTGCTGTTTAAAGAAGGAAAGGTTAAAACCCCTGCCGACCTTTATAGCCTCACTTATGATGATGTTTATAACCTTGAAGGGTTTAAAGACCTTTCAACAAAAAACTTATTGAACGGCATAGAGGCATCAAAATCAGCGCCGTTTGAAAATGTGCTCTTTGCTTTGGGCATTCGATATGTAGGGAAAACTGTTGCAGAAAAACTTGCGAGGTATTATAAAAATATTGAAAATCTTAAAAATGCAAGTTATGAAGATTTGAACAACGTACCTGAAATTGGCGAACGCATTGCAGAGAGTGTTATTGAATATTTTAAAAATGAAGACAATCTTCTTGTAATAGAAAAATTAAAAGCTGCGGGTTTGCAGTTCCAGATAGTAGAAAGGGAGGAAAAACCTGTCAGCAACATTTTAGATAGCAAAAGTTTTGTAATTTCTGGGGTTTTTGAAAACTTTGAAAGAGATGAGCTGAAAGCCATTATAGTAAAAAATGGCGGAAAAGTTTTATCTTCAATTTCAGGTAAATTGGATTTTGTATTAGCTGGAGAAAATATGGGCCCTGCCAAATTGGAAAAAGCCAAAACATTGGGAATAAAACTTTTAAGTGAAGGGGAATTTATGGAACTGTTAGCAAATTAATAATGCAAAGTGTACGCAACGGACTTTTAAATTATAAAACAAGGAAAATACTTGGCAATAATAATGTTGCCCGACAAACCATTGCTTATAAAAAAGCTTGGGAAGTTGGCATTTTGTATAGTGTAGATGACCTGCAGAAACATGAAATGATAAAAGATTTTATTAAACTTCTGGAGAAAGATGTTAAAAAAATAGAGGTCTTAACCTATTTAGGAAAAGACAAGGAAAACCTTGAATTTCGGTACAACTTCTTTACTATCAGTGATTTTTCATTTTGGGGAGATCCCACTGCAGATTCAATTGTTAAATTTGCAGAGAAAAAATTCGATTTTCTTTTATACCTTGACCTGGAATCAAACATTTATATGGAAAACATCCTTGCCAGGAGCCAGGCGAGCTGCAGGATCGGAGGATATTATTCCGATAAACAGGATTTTTTTGAATTAATGGTAAATGTTAAAGAAAATGACCAAATTCGCCACCTGATTGACCAAATGTACCATTATATTAAAATAATAAAATGTCCGCAAATTTAAAAGGCACCGGTGTAGCCCTTGTCACCCCTTTTACAAAAGATTTCAAAGTGGATTTTGATGCATTGGGCAAGTTGCTTGAGCATACTTCCAATGGTGGGGTGGACTATTTTGTAATCCATGGCACAACTGGTGAGTCTGCAACTACAACCGACAAGGAAAAATCTACCATATTAAAATTCATCAAAGAAAACAATCCTAAAAAGCTACCATTGGTTTATGGTTTGGGGGGAAATAATACCCAAAAACTTATAGAGGATCTCGGCAATGTAGATTTTTCCGGAATCGAAGCAATTTTATCAGTTAGCCCTTCATATAATAAACCTTCACAAGAAGGCTTGTTCCAGCATTATTCTCGTTTTGCTGACCATTCTCCTTTACCTGTTATATTATATAATGTTCCAGGAAGGACTTCTGTGAACATTGCAGCCTCCACTACCTTGAGACTTGCTCAGCACCCAAATATCATCGGCACTAAAGAGGCATCAGGAAGTCTGGACCAGGCTATCGAAATACTTAAAAATAAACCAAATGATTTTTTATTTATTTCAGGAGATGATTTTATTACCGTACCATTAATATCCCTTGGTGCAGTTGGGCTTATTTCTGTGCTGGCAAATGCTTTGCCGTCACTTATAAAGGATTTGGTCCACGGAGCAATGGGAAACAATTATGCTTTAGCCCAAAAAGCAACATATGATTTGGTTGATATCAACCCTTTAATGTACAGAGAAGGAAATCCTGTGGGGGTAAAGCAATTATTGAAGGTGATTGGGATTTGTGATGCATATGTAAGGCTACCGCTAATCAGTGCAACTCCCACTTTACAGCAAGAAATTTCAGAAATCTTTGAAAAATCAGATTGGGCGGTTAAAGCTGGGTAAAAAGTTTAATGAAAAATATTGGGAATCATAATTTGTGTTATTAAAGAACTGCAATCCTTAATTCTGTTCATTGGAGCCTGTAACCCATTCTTCCTCCTTTCCTTGTTCAATCGAATACAAGAAATGGTTTCAAAAATATTATTAAATAAAATAGGAATTTCATTTTTAAGGTAGTCGGTGTATTCCCATTATCAGAAAGTAAAAGGTGTTGGCAAATCGGCTGCATTTTATACTAGACAAATTTATCCTATGCAATATTATTTACTTCTCTTTTGTTCAAGCATGTCCCACATTTCCGGGGTTACAGCTTCAAGGTTGCTGAACTCTCCCGCACCCATCAGCCATTCACCACCATCAATTGTCACAACCTCCCCATTGACATAGGCAGAAAAATCAGAAACAAGATAAGCTGCCAGGTTTGCAAGCTCCTGGTGCTCCCCCACCCTTTTTAAAGGCACTCTTTTGGAAGGATGGAATTGCTCCACCAACTTGCCGGGCAAAAGCCTGCTCCATGCACCTTCTGTAGGAAAAGGCCCCGGTGCAATAGCATTGCTCCTTATGCCATATTTTGCCCACTCTACTGCCAATGACCTGGTGAGGGCAAGGACCCCTGCCTTAGCACATGCAGAAGGAACAACATACCCGGAGCCTGTCCATGCATAAGTTGTAACTATATTTAAAAAGCTACCCTTCTGCTTTTGACTTATCCAATGCTTTCCCAAAGCCAATGTAAAATTATATGTACCTTTCAGTACAATATCTACCACAGTATCGAAAGCACGGTGTGAAAGCCTTTCTGTCGGGCTTATAAAATTCCCTGCCGCATTATTGACCAGTGCATCGATCTGAGGAAAATTACTGCACGAGGCAATTAGTTTTTCAATATCTTCATAGTTCCGTACGTCACAAGCAATTGGCAAAACAGTGCCTCCCGTAACCTCATTTAATTCCTTTGCTGTCTGCTCCAAAACCTCCATTTTTCTACTGGTAATCACTACATTCGCTCCCAATTCCAAAAAATACTTGCTCATAGACCTACCGAGTCCAGTTCCGCCTCCCGTTACTATAATGGTTTTTCCTCTCAAAGCGTCGTTCCTTAACATTCCTTCAGTATGCATAGCAGTTTCGATTTAGGTAAATAATAGGGCTAAAATTTTATTCAATTAAATATAGTCCAAATATTTTTAAAGGCTTATAAAATAATGTTAATGCACGTAATATTTTTTCTAATAAACACCGTCCAAGTCTGGAGTTAATTACTACTTTTACTTTCAATCAACAAATTACCCCTTATGAAATCCCTAAATTTTTCCCATCTAAATATTCTTGCCTTAGCCGGCGTGTTAATGCTTTCTGGTTGCGTAAGCCAAAACAAACATTTGCGTTTGCAACAAGAAAAAGATGGCATTGCCACACAATTATTGGAATGTGATGACGATCTGCTGGTAACAAGGTCAAGAAACGAGCAATTGGCAAAACAAGTAAAAAACCTTTCTGAAGATTCGACCAGGATAGGCCGGGAATCGAGGGATGCGAGGGGCCAACTTGCAGCACTGCAGACAAAATACGATAAAATTGAAGTTTACTACAACAACCTTTTGGCAAACAGTGGTAAATTGAGTGGCGAGGTACAAGGACAACGTGATAGGCTATTGGCCACTGAAGAAAATCTAAGCCTGGCCAAACAGCGGAACGAAGAACTTAATGCAAACCTTATTGAAAGGGAAAAGAAAGTAAAAGAGCTGGAAAAAATACTTGAAGATAAAGAAAAAGCTGTAAGCAACCTTAAAAATAAAGTAAGCCAGGCACTGCTCAATTTCAAGGACAGCGAACTTACCATTGAAGTAAAAAATGGAAAAGTTTATGTTTCACTAGCCGAACAATTGCTATTTGGCTCCGGAAGTACTGTTGTAGATAAAAAAGGAATAACCGCTTTGGAGCAACTTGCCAAAGTGCTCAAAGACAATTCTGACACAAATATACTGGTAGAAGGCCATACTGATAATGTGCCCATCTCAAAAAACAACCAATACATGAATGACAACTGGGACCTGAGTGTACTTAGGGCCACCTCTATTGTGAAAATCCTTGTAAAAGCTGGTGTGCAACCAGCTACCATTACAGCGGCCGGAAAAGGTGAGCATGTACCTTTAACAGCTAATGACTCTGCTGCTGGAAAGCAAAAAAACAGGCGTACGGAAATTATTCTTACCCCTAAACTTGACGAACTTTTTATGCTGCTCGAATCTAATTAATTGAATTAAACTTTAATGAAAAAGGTATGGGGAGTAATTCTTATACCTTTTTTTTATTTTTTTTGATTAAGAAGCTCCTTTTTTATTAATTTTCAAAAAATACCTGATCACTCTTAATTGATGAGCACCCTTAAGTTGAATAAAAATATTAAATATAAAGGCGAAGAAATAAAAGCTTTCTGCTATATATATAAAGTCAATGATGAATCTAACAAATGTCTTCTTACGGATCAACATTTGTTCGTTATTCTTAAAAATTCGGAACATTCTTTTCCATTGATTGAGCTTTCACATATTCAATTAGAAAATCGTTACAGCATGTTCCCTCTTATTGCAGGTGGCATTTTACTTCCTTTCACATTGATTGCAATTTTTAAATACCTTTATGATCCCTGGATACTTATATACTTATTCATCCTTGGTGCTTTGAGCTTTTACATGGGATGGATAGGTAAACCAGTCATTTCTATTAATTCTAAAAATTCGATAAGCGATACCTTGCTTATAAAATATGTATCCGAACCCTTAAAAGCGTTTATCAACTTTACGAACGAAACCATAAAAGCAGGGGTACAAGATGAATTAAATTTTCCTTCTATATACCATATAATCAGTACAGAAGAGTGGGAATTTCAAAAAAATTCAGGAAAACCCTATAGCCCTCCTTCCCTATCATCTGAAGGGTTCATCCATTGTTCCCAAAAAGAACAGTTAGCTCATACGGTTGAAAGGTTTTTTAAGGATAAAAAAGGCATTTTAATCCTTACAATTAATCCGCTAAAAGTTAAAGCAGAAATTAAATTTGAGCCAGCAAAAGATGCCCCGGGATTATTTCCACATATTTATGGACCTCTAAACTTAGATGCAGTGGCAAAAGCAGCGCTATGGGAAAATTAACAAGGTTTTACCACTAAAGCAAACCTTTAATGACGAAAAAATTAAAAGGCACCTGCGAACAAGTGCCTTTCAAATTAATCTCACTTTAAAATATAAAGGAACATAAAAAATTGCTTTATAAATTATATAAACCTAATAATCCAATTTATAGGCTACCACCTTGTTCTTCATAAATGTAGGAACAAGCACTAAATTTTGCTCTTTTATATATCCTATATCAGCAGTATTTGATTCATCTCTTTTGGTATCAAGCAATAAATGCTCCTTTCCCCCTTTTATAAGGTATATTTCACCTTGCCACCTGCTTGCAATAAAAGTGCTGTCATCTATTATAATTAGGCCATCGCCACCTGTCACTGCTTCATTTAAAAATTCTGATTTTTGATTTTGTTTGTTGTATTTTCTCAGCCCTTTTCCATCCAGTATATGCATTTCACCTTTTCCATTGAAGGCTATACCATTTATCCCACTCATTCCTTCAGCAACTGTATTTATTTTACCGCCTTCAAGTACATGGACTATCCCGGTTTCTGTATCTGTGAAATATATGTTCTTTCCATCTGTGGCAACATCGTTTAAGAATTTTGCACCTTGTACCGGGTATCTGTTACTAATTTTAGATTGGCCTATATTTATTTCAACCAGTGCATCAATATCGGCTACGTAAAGCAAATCATCCATTCGAGCTAAACCTTTAGGTGCATTTAAACCTTCTATCCATTTCAATTGATCAATACTTCCATCTGGTTTTAGTTTGGAAATAAATCCATTGCCATCTTTCTCAGAATGATGACCATTAATGTTACTCACATAAATCGTATTACTTTCTTTATCAAATAAAGTAGATTCAGCGGTTATCATTACAGAATCTGTTTCCCATGTTTTGGTCAATGTGGGTTCCTTTGTTTCGGTAATTGTAGCTTCTTCAGAGTTTTGTTGTTTTTCAGTAGTAGTTGAGCAAGAATACAACAACATGAACATGCTGAAAATGAGGGTATTTAGAATTTTGGTCATGATTAAAAATATTTTAAATTTTAAAAAATAAGATTCAAAGGTATAATTTTTTGCAGAACAATATAGAAGTTTGAAAACAATTTACTTCCTTTCATGGGAACAAGCAAATGACAGGAAAATACGTGTATGTTGAGGATTCCATCCATGTGATTATTAAATCATTACAACCAGATTTTATCCTCAGGGACACCACAGGGAAAATATTGGGCATAGTAGTTTTAGCATCAAATTTTGAAGATTTAATATAAGGTACTAC
>JALZND010000011.1:11818-20458 GCA_030857845.1 Bacteroidota bacterium
AGGTACTACAACACCAAACCCCGAGTCTTGTCACATGACATAACCTTAATCATATTATTTAAATTTGGCAAAAAACTATATCTCCAAATACTTTATTTGGAAAAAAATGCTTTTTTTAAAAATTTAAATTAGGTAGATATTGAATTTTAAGAATAATTATCTAAAATTAAAAACCAATCATTTTTTAATATAAACATTTGATGCTATAAAAATTTCATACTTATTTGATTCTACATCAAATACTGAAAAACAAACCCGCGCTTTGGCATATACTATTACCAAGCATGTAAATGAAGTAAATTGTTATAGGAAAAGGTTTACCAGCACTATTTGGAAAGAAATCCTCACAAAGCTCAACCTCAGGGCAAAAGACCTCCTCAACAAGGCACACCCGGAATACCAGGAAAAAATTGCCGGCAATTCATTTGATGAAGAAGGTTGGCTGAACATATTGATTCAAAACCCTTGCCTCTTAAGGGCACCTATTGCTATCAAAAACAATAAAGCCATATTGTGCGTGAGACCTTCACAGATCCTTATGCTCTCATGAAGAAGCTGTAATCCTGATCCCGTCATTACCAACTTGGATAAGGCCTTGCCTAAACAGGCCGCCTATTGCCTTTTTAAATACCTTTTTACTCATTTTAAATTCCCTTTGAATATCAACAGGATCTGATTTATCATGATATGGCAAAAATCCACCTGCATTTTTTAACCGTTCAAAAAGGTCTTGGGTAACATCTTCAACCGCTTTATAGCCCTGTTTGGTTAATGAAAGATCAATTTTATTATCCGGCCTGATTTTTTTTATGTACCCTTTCCTCACATCGCCAATTTGCAAATCTTCAAAAGTCTCATTTTTATATAGAATACCAGAATATTCTTCATTCACCAGTGCCATGGCTCCTAAATCAGTAAACTCATAAATCAAAAGCGCTACTTCTTCGCCTTCCGAAAGATCTGATACATCTTTATTTAAAAAGGGGTTTATTTTACCGACACCAATTACCCTATTTGTTTTATGGTCCAGGCAAACCCTTACAATTGCCATATCACCTTCCTCTAGCTTTTTATGCTGTTCCCGAAGTGGCACAAGAAGGTCCTTCTCCAGTCCCCAATCAAGAAAGGCACCAAAGCCAGTGACATGCTTTACCTTCATTACAGCAAATTCATCCACTACTGCATGAGGTTTTAGTGTAGTGGCAATAAGACGGTCTTCAGAATCTGTATATATAAATACATTTATAAAATCACCAATCTTTGTACCTTCAGGAACATATTTTTTGGGAAGCAAGATTTCCCCTTCCTCTGAATTTAGGTACAATCCAAAATCTACTTCCTTAACTATTTCAAGACGATTGTAGTCACCAATTCTGAACATAATAGGGTGTATGGGTAAAATTCCTATGATTTATTTAATAACATATTTGAAAATACGGAGTTTCTAATATCATTATAAACTTAGGTTAAAATATACGAATAGTTTAACAAATTTTATTAATCTTGAATACTTGAAGATAGCAAAACATCTAATGCTGCCAACATGCGGCGCAATCTACCTAAATCAATAGCTTAAAAATGAAAAAAATTGCAGTTATAGGGTCAGGTACAATGGGAAACGGAATTGCTCACGTTTTTGCCCAATATGGGTATAAAGTTTCTTTGATTGACCTTGATTCAAAAGCTTTGGCAGATGCTATGGCCACCATCCAAAAAAATATGGACCGACAGGTAAAAAAAGGAATTTTTACTGAGAAAGAAAAGGAAAAATTTATTGGAAACATTGAAACTTATCTCGGGATCAGTGATGGGGTAACAGATGTTGACCTGGCTATAGAAGCAGCAACAGAAGATGTTGCAACAAAATTAAAATTGTTTGAACAGCTTGATAGTCTATGTCCGGAGAAAACTATTCTTGCAACCAATACCTCTTCAATTTCTATTACAAAAATTGCCGGTTCAACGCAAAGGCCCGAAAAAGTTATTGGGATGCACTTTATGAACCCTGTGCCCGTGATGCAGCTTGTTGAAGTGATCAAAGGGTATGCTACATCCCAGGAAACGAGTGACTTCGTAATGGAAATTGCTAAAAATTTGGATAAATCACCCGTTGAAGTAAACGATTATCCCGGTTTTGTGGCTAATAGGATCTTGATGCCGATGATCAACGAGGCCATTTATGCTGTTTATGAAGGTGTAGGTGGCGTAGAAGAAATAGATACTGTAATGAAGTTAGGAATGGCACACCCCATGGGACCTTTACAGCTGGCAGACTTCATAGGATTAGATATTTGTCATTCCATACTTAAAGTAATGCTTGATGGTTTTGGAAACCCAAAATTTGCTCCTTGTCCCCTTTTGGTTAATATGGTTAATGCAAAGCATTTTGGAAAAAAAGCAGGCATCGGCTTTTATGATTATAACGGTGCCGAACCTGTAGTGGCAAAAGGCCTTATATAAGGCCTGCATTTTTTCCCGCAATATATCCGGTTGTCCATGCATTTTGAAAATTATACCCTCCGGTAATCCCATCAACATCCAGCACCTCACCTGCAAAAAATAATCCGGCAACCAATTTACTTTGCATCGAATTTGCATCTATTTCCTGAAGCTCTACGCCTCCACAGGTAACAAATTCTTCTTTAAATGTAGTTTTTCCTACAACTTTAAAATTAGCCCGTACCAGGTTTTCCATTAATTGATTGAATTGTTTATTCGAAAGGTCTATCCAACGTTGCTCCTCCAATATAGAAGAACGCACTAACAACCTTTGCCACAACCTAGAAGGCAGTCCGAAATAAGAATGCCCGAATATTTTTTTCTTGGGGTGTTTTTCTTTCAGCTCTTGAAAAGATTCTTTTACCCTAATTTCAGTCAACTCAGCCAACCACTTTATATGTATATCAAAATTGTAATCCTGTTCTTGCAGCTCTTTTGCGCCCCAAGCAGAAGCTTTTAATATAGCTGGCCCACTGAGCCCCCAGTGGGTAATAAGCAAGGGACCCCTGCTTTCCAACTTTTTTCCAACTATCCTAATATGAGCGTCAGGAACAGACACCCCAGAAAGGTCCTTAAAGTCGGAATCGGGTATGTTAAATGTAAAAAGGGATGGTACAGGAGGAACTATTTTATGGCCTAATGCTGAAATCCACGAATAACTTTCCATCTTAGGATTTCCTCCCGCGGCAATTATCAAGGAAGTTGTTTCATATATTATGCCCTTAGAACAGGTTAAGGTAAAAGTTGCACCTTTTCTTATTTCTACTTTATCAATATTTACTGATGTAACCAATTCAACTTTAAGCCTGTTTATTTCTTTCAACAGGCAATCAATAATGGTTTGTGAATTGTCTGTTACAGGGAACATCCTTCCATCATCTTCAACTTTTAAGGACACACCTCTTTGTCCAAACCAATTGATAGTATCCTGAACAGAAAAATTATTAAAAGCGATTTTCAAAAATTTGCCTCCTCGTGGGTATGCTTTTATGAGGTGATAGTTTTCATAGCAAGCATGTGTCACATTGCATCTTCCACCCCCTGATACCCTAACTTTAGAAAGTACTTTTGTGGATTTTTCGAGGATCAGGATCTTTTTACCGGGGTGATTTTCGGCTGCGGCAATTGCGGCAAAAAAACCTGCTGCTCCACCTCCAACAATAATTATATCGTAAAGATTCATGTTTTTTTAGTAGATCTTCTCCCCTCAAGATGCTAAAAAAGCCCGATTGTAGAATAAAATACCTAAAGCATCTATTTTTTAATGCTGTTCAGACTATTAAATTAACAATTTCAAAATGAGAGGGTTTTATAGTAAAATTATTCCCGTACCCAATTGTACAGCCTTCCTTTTTTAACTTTTTCGGGTTATTTAAATTTTTATAATATGAAACTATTCCCTTGCAAATTTATATCAAGAACTTTAACAACTTTTTTATCCTTCTTATTTATTTCAACTACAGCAATTTCTTAGTAGTAAATATTAAGGTCTTTGGTTTTACTTTTTGAAAAAACTAAAATATCATCTTCTCGTTAAAAATTGGCATACAAAATTGCAGGCACTATATTTGCAAATCTTCTCTATCATTTACCATTAAAGCACAAAAGAATTTAATATAATGCGAAAAGCAACTCCAAGATCAATATTAAGACTTTTTGGGAAAATTATTGCTGCTGGTTTTTTAATATTGTTTTTGTTGGGAGCTACATTCTTTTTTGCTGTTTCTATGGGCTTGTTCGGCGAGTTACCATCCAAAAGAAAATTAAAGCAACTTGAGAACGATACAGCCTCCGAGGTTTTCTCTTCCGATTCTGTCCTCATGGGCAAGTATTATTTATACGACAGGACCAATGTTACCTTCAACCAAATTTCTCCGAATGTTATAAATGCCTTAATAGCAACCGAAGATGTACGATTCTATAAACATTCGGGTGTTGACTACAGGAGTTTAGGCAGGGTTATCTTCAAGTCTCTTTTACTGCAAGAGGAAAGTTCAGGCGGCGGAAGCACCATTAGCCAACAGCTTGCAAAAAACCTTTTTCCCAGAAAAAGAATGGGCAGTTTAACAATACCTGTAAGCAAATTCAAGGAAATATTAATTGCTCGGAGACTTGAAAGTGTTTATTCTAAAGAAGAAATTATCACTTTATATCTCAATACCGTACCATTCGGAGAAAATGCTTTTGGCATAGAATCTGCTGCCGAAAGATTTTTTGGGAAAGACCCTGACCAGCTTAAATTGGAAGAAGCTGCCGTCCTTGTGGGAATGCTTAAAGCAACCACCACTTATAATCCGCGGAGAAATCCTGAAAGGTCATTGCAAAGAAGGAATGTGGTGCTAAGCCAAATGGAAAAATATGAATTTCTAACTCCCGAGGAGGCAGCAAAAGCCAAAGAATTGCCTTTAACATTGAATTTTAAAAAGATAAGCCAAAATGAGGGCATGGCTACATATTTTAGGGAGCATCTTCGACCACAACTCCAACACATCCTCCAGGATGTCAAGAAAAAAGATGGGACACCATACAACCTCTATACAGATGGATTAAAAATATACACTACCATTGATTCCAAAATGCAACTTTATGCTGAAGATGCCATAGGAAAGCATATGGCAGCCTTACAGAAAAATTTCAATGAACATTGGAAAAACAGGAGGCCGTGGGAAAAGAATGAAAAAATCCTTACCAATGCTATTTTTAATTCCAACAGATATAAAAGATTACTAGAAGAAGAAAAAAGCGAGGAAGAAATTCAGGCTGATTTTAAAAAACCTGTTATGATGAAGGTTTTTACCTGGAAAGGGGAAGAAGAAAAAATGATGTCGCCGCTTGATTCTGTAAAACATTATTTGTACTTCCTCAATGCTGGATTCATGGCCATGAGCCCCGAAGATGGCCATATAAAAGCATGGGTTGGGGGCATCAATCATAAGTATTTTAAATATGACCATGTAAATCAAAGAACTAAGAGACAGGTTGGATCTACCTTCAAACCAATAGTTTATGCTGCGGCAATAGAGGAAGGTTTTGATCCTTGCGAGTATGTACCTAACGAAAGAAAGATTTATGAAGAATATGAAAACTGGTCTCCCGCTAATGCTGATGGGCAGTATGGTGGTCAATATTCCATGCAAGGTGCTCTTACCAACTCTGTCAATACTGTTTCAGTAGAGCTGCTCCTGAAAACAGAAGCAACAAAAGTTATCGATTTGGCACATAAGATGGGGATACAGAGCAAAATAGAACCAGTGCCTTCCATTGCACTAGGCACGCCCAATATTTCCTTGTTCGAAATGGTAGGTGCCTACAGTACATTTGTCAATGAAGGGTATAGCGTAAAACCTGTTTACCTATTAAGGATTGAAAATAAACAAGGAAAAGTTTTAAAAAAATATGCTGATAGACCTGAACGCAAAAGGGCACTATCGGCAAGCACTTCAGAATTAATGGTGCAGATGTTAAAAGGTGTAATCAATAATGGCACAGGTGCAAAATTAAGGTACCAGTACAACCTTAAGAATGACATAGCCGGAAAGACAGGCACCACCCAGTCCCATGCTGATGGATGGTTCATGGCTATAACTCCAGATTTGGTTTGTGGAGTTTGGGTTGGCGCTGATGACCCCAGGATCCATTTCAGGACCTTAAGCCAAGGACAAGGGTCCGCCATGGCATTACCAATTTATGGGCTATTTATGCAGCAGGTTGTAAAAGATCCTAAATTTAAAACCATTGCACAGTCAAAATTCCCTACTCCTTCACAAAGAGTGCTCTCAAAGTTAGACTGTGAGCCATTCCGAATTGAAGAAGAGAAAGAAAACAAAATATTGGAGTTTTTCAGGAACCTTGGCGGAAAAAAGGATAATGATGGCGTAAAAGAGTCCCCCAGGTCAAGGCCTAACCAAAATAGGGCTCCAAAACCCCGAAAGAAAAAGAAATTTTCTGAAAGGCTAAAGGATATTTTTGGTAAATAAAACAAGTATTGTAAAGCCGAATAGGTTGATGCGCTTTGAATATGCAAGTCTATAATTCTGGAGATGATGTGACAATAAGCCAGACGGAGTCTTGATTTTCATAAGAAGATTTAAGTGATCCTGCGGAACACCTAAACCAGAAGGGGGAAATATATCCCTACCTTGTGGCACATAGGAAGATAGGAAAACTGAATCTTATACGTTATATTGGGGTATAACAAGGAAAAGGAGGTTATAATGATAAGCGTTAAAGAACTTAAAGAAAGAATAAAAAGAAGGATAGATAATCTTTCTGAAGATAAACTTAATGATGTTTCTCAATTTCTGGAATCTCTGGAAATAGTAAACAAAAAAGGGAAGATTTTAACTTTTGCAGGAAGTTGGAATGATCTGGACGATGAAACTTTTAGTGAACTAACTTATAAATTAGAGGACAGAAGGAAAAACAACAGAACAAGATTTTTTTAATGAAACCAGCTTTAATTGATACCGACATAGTTTCCTATTTTTTGAAAGGAAATGAGAAGGTTTTTATAAAATTCCAGGAGTACCTGAAGCATTTTGACAGCATCAACATTAGTATAATCACTTACTATGAAATTATAAGTGGCTTGACTTTTAAAAATGCTTCAAAACAAACTGAGATTTTTGAAAATTTTTGTTCTACGGCATCAATTTTAAACATTACCAAAGATTCTATAAAGAGGTCTGCTGAAATATATTCAAATCAAAGAATTAAAGGAGAAGCAATTGATGACATAGATATCTTGATTGCTGGAGTTGCCCTCTCAAACAATTTGGTTCTTGTTACAAACAACATTAGGCATTTTGGAAAAATAGGTGAATTGCAGATAGAAAATTGGAATGAATAACCACGATGCCATAACAGCGCATTTACCAGACCAGCGATTTCAGTGCTAGTGTCATTTCGGAGCTATTGCTATCTTTAGTACCGACGGATACTTTACTTCTTTAAGCCCCATACTGGTTTAAATGTCCTTTTTCGAGATCACTTAAATCTAAAATGCAAACAAAGACTCCGTCCGGCATATTAAAAAACCGTATTTTGTGTTCTAAATGTGGCAAGCAGATATAACTTTGGAGATTCGACAAAGCCTCTTTTCATAACATTTTCGGTTATAGATTTGATAGATGTCTTCACCAGAGAAACATATAAAAGAATACCGGTAGAAAGCTTAGCGTTTTGTATGGCGGAAAAAGGCTCAATAATACATGCTTGGGCAATAATGAGCAACCACGTACATTTAATACTTTCTGCCAGAGAAGGTTTTGAACCAGCAGCAATAATTAATGAAAAAATTATTCAAGTAAAATGATTATTACCAAGAAGAAAAAGGGTTACTAACTCTGGAGATGATGTGACAAGAAGCCGGACGGAGTCCTGATTTTCATAATAAGATTTAAGTGATCCTGAGGAACACTTAAACCAGAAGGGGTCGAGCCAATTCTTTGCTTTATCCAGTTTCCCCCAAAAAGCTTTTAGCTCAAATTGTCTTTAAACATCAGTAAAAATCCTTATTTAAAATACAAAACCTACTCCTGCGGTAAGACTTAATGGCCTCACCTTGTTAAAGAAGAAATTGTTATTTGCAAGACTGGAAAAGTAATCTCCTGAAAGGATCGTGCACCAACGTGAAGCGAATTGGTATCTGTATGATGCTGCCAGGGAATATCCTAATGAAATTGTTTGCGATATTGAATGTGAATTGTAACCTGATATATCTTCTCGTACATAAAATGTTCCCGCTCTGGCTTTGAAATCTAATTTTGATTCATCTGAAATAGAAATAGAATACATAGGCCCGACCATTAACATGCCATAGCTAATTTCTGTTCTATTTATAAAAATAATATTGTTGCCTGCCATATTGGTATTATTTTTTAAAATGTGAGCACCCCCTACCCAAGTAGCATTAACACCCAAACCTTTTTCAAAAATATATCCAAAATTCAGCAAGTTGAGATTTAAACCTGTTCCTGCTGAAATGCTTCCTTCAGAATATCCCATCAAAAAGCTCCTCCAAGGTCTGTGACTCACAGAACTTCTGCTAGCCAAACCTTTCAGAATAATGAGTTAAAAAACCGAAACCGTCAATTCCTGTTTCGTAAAATGCTGCTGAAGACCAATAATAATCCTCCGGCC
>JALZND010000599.1:0-1158 GCA_030857845.1 Bacteroidota bacterium
CTCTAGTACAGGACATATTTATTCAGGTCCAGTCATTTTTAATATAAATCATCATTAGATCGCTGCCCATAGATGTAAATTCATCTATGCATGGCTTCAATAAAGTTAAGACTTTATTGAAGTAGGCTGTATGCAATTTTTTCCTGTATGATCTTTTGATTGACAAATGCTATATAAAACAATAAAATTTTTCCTGGAAAATAAACTGGTTACTATTCTGCTCCTCATTCTCATTGTAGGGTGGGGAATTGTAACCGCACCATTTAATTGGGATACTGGGTTTTTGCCCAGAGATCCTGTACCTGTAGACGCTATTCCCGATATTGGCGAAAACCAACAAATTATATTTACAGATTGGATGGGCAGATCTCCCCAGGATGTGGAGGACCAGATTACCTATCCACTTACCACTGCACTCCTTGGACTGCCCGGTGTAAAGACCGTAAGGAGCACATCCATGTTTGGGTTTTCAAGTATTTATATAATTTTTAAGGAAGATGTTGAGTTTTATTGGAGCCGCTCAAGGATACTTGAGAAGCTAAGCTCTTTACCTTCCGGTTTGCTTCCTCCTGGCGTTCAACCGAAACTTGGCCCTGATGCCACGGGGCTTGGGCAGGTATATTTTTATACATTGGAAGGCCGTACCCCCGATGGAAAACCCGCAGGTGGCTGGGACCTCCATGAACTTAGGGCCATCCAGGACTTTTATGTTAAGTACAACCTTTCTAGTGCCGAAGGGGTGGCTGAGGTTGCAACTATTGGAGGACATGTTAAAGAATACCAGGTCGACATAGATCCTACTGCTTTAAAAGCCCATAATGTTTCAATGATGGATGTTATGACTGCCATTAGGAACAGCAACCAGGACGTGGGTGCCAATACTATAGAAATTAATATGGTAGAGTACCTGGTAAGGGGCGTGGGCTATGTAAAATCCCTGGAAGATATAGAAGAAGCTGTTGTAGCCGTAAATAACAACGTGCCCCTCCGGATAAGAGACATTGCACAGGTAAACATTGGACCGGCAAGCAGGGCAGAACGGGCTATTTTAGATAAAGGAGGTGCTGAAGCCGTAGGGGGAGTGGTTGTGGCTCGCTATGGCGACAATCCATTGGAAGTAATTAACAATATCAAGCAAAAAATTGAAGAGTTTATACC
>JALZND010000599.1:1168-2261 GCA_030857845.1 Bacteroidota bacterium
AAGCCTGCAGATAATTATTACCATTATTGTAATTATTGTAATGGTTTTCAATCTCAGGGCATCCCTGCTCATATCCGCTTTATTGCCTTTAGCGGTGCTTATGTGCTTTATTTTTATGAAATATTTTCAGGTAGATGCCAATATAGTAGCCCTATCGGGAATCGCTATAGCTATAGGGACAATGGTAGACCTTGGCATCATTTTAAGCGAAAATATACTCAGGCATTTAGATGAAAATAAAGGAAAGTCAGTTTTGGATATTATATATGAGGCTACAATAGAAGTAGCAGGGGCTATAATAACCGCCGTCAGCACTACCATAGTAAGTTTCTTGCCTGTATTTACTTTACAGGCTGCAGAGGGAAAACTATTTGGCCCTTTGGCTTATACCAAAACATTTGCATTGATTGCTGCATTGATTTTTACTTTAATTATCATGCCTGCATTTGCTCATTGGCTGTTTGGGGCACAAATAAAAAGAAGAAGCTTTAGCCTTTTGATCAATATATTAATGTTAGCGGCTGCCTTTTATATTGCACTGGTTTACCTTCCGTGGGCAGGTCTGGCAATTGGGGCTTTTGCTGCCAACAATCTATTTAAATACTTTTTTCCAACTAAATCAAGATACCATAGCCTCATAACCATATTTATATCAATAATTGCCGTATCCTGGCTGCTTGCATCCGAGTGGCTGCCTTTAGGGGTTTCTGTGACATTATTTGTTAATTTTATTTTTATCGCCCTGGTCATATTTATTGTCTTGGGTTTCTTTTCACTTTTTATAAAATGGTATCCTGATATTCTGTTATGGTGTTTAAGGAATAAAGCTGCATTTTTTACCATTCCCGGCTTTATCATGATTTTAGGGATATTAAGCTGGATAGGATTTAATAATTTCTTTGGTTTTGTTGCCAATAGTTTTGACAGTGCTGGTTACAATGTTCGTAAGTCTGCCCCTTGGAGTGCCATGGTTCATACTTTTCCGGGATTAGGAAAAGAATTTATGCCTTCATTGGATGAGGGATCATTTTTGTTGATGCCAACTTCCCTTCCACATTCTGGTGTGGAAGCAAATATGCAGGTAATCAAGAAA
>JALZND010000600.1 GCA_030857845.1 Bacteroidota bacterium
GGCCCAATAAGGATCGGCATAATTAAAAACCAGGCATTAAATCCAGTAGGAGGGCTTTGAACCACAAGCGGTTCATTAGAGTTCCTTTCCCAAACAAAAAAACAGTCTACATATGGGATTAATTCTGATGGCGGTCGAAATTTTTTGTATAACATCTCCAGCCTTTTTAAAAATGTTCATCAAAGATATAAATGTTCATTGGCTTTATTTGAATTATTAATTTAGTAATTTTTTCGATCATTTTTATAAAAACATGTGATAAATACTAAGTAATATTTCAAACATCTCATTTGAAAGTTTTAAATTTATGGGGGATATTTTGGAAGGTGGGGGAGGACCAAATAGTGATTCAATATTGTTTAAACTTACCGATTTGTAATATTTATTGAATAAATAATAATATCACATTATATTTCTGGACACCTCCAAAACTAAGTAATGAAGAAGATTTTGCTGTTCTTACTTGTAATCATTGTTATTATTGTATTTCCTTCATGTGAGGGTCCAGTCGGTCCGCAAGGCATTCCCGGTGTTGATGGTGTTGACGCAAGCGATGGGGAAGACGGTGTTTCTTCACTAAACCTGGTGCGGAATAAACAAAACAGTGCCCAAAAAATAAAATTCCCTGACCAGCCAAAGAAGATGACCCATGCACCCTTTATTTTTTTTCGGATAGCTTTCCGTTTTATGCCCAGGGAATGGGATTCCTATTTTATAGTAGGATTGATCAGTAGTCTGTTTTTCAGCACATTCATCATTTGGGGAATACTTGCAGTTTATTCATTTAATCTGGCAGAAAATGCAAATACAACGGCAGAATCCCATCGAGGCAATGCACCTGCAAATGTTACTGACCTGAATAAGGAAACCTACTTGTCAACAGATGATGATGTTTTTAGCAGCTCCCTGGTAATTGATCTGGGATCCAGCCAAACAATGAATTTTATTTTGCTCCAGGAATACATAAAATTAGGCCAGCGGGTTAAACAATTTTCTGTAGAGGTTTGGCAGGAAAGTGCGTGGAAGCCAGTAGCAAAGGCTACTACTATTGGATACAAGCGAATATTGAAACTTGATAATCCTGAAATTACCAATAAGATCAGGATTAATATTTTAGATTCTAAAGAAAGTCCATTAATTTCAAATATTGAAGTTTATTAAAATAGCACTATTATCTAATAACCGGATGAAATATTTTATTATAGCTATCATTATCCTATATTTCAATTATATTTTTAAAAAAAACAGATAATTATACTGATATTGTGCTTTTGTTAAATTATATAAGCAATTGATTATTATATACCTTAAGGTTTAAATGATAAGAAAAAATTAATTTTTTAGTTTGGTTATTTAAACCATTCAATTCGTATAATCAGGCCCTTTTTTTATTAGATTTTTTAAATGTGAATATTTATTATGGAAATATCAATACATAACTGGATGCGTGCTGAACCTATTGAAACAACCATCCGAAGGATTGCAAAAATGGGATACCATAAGCTGGAAATAGCAGGATCCCCGGAGGCCTATGATACAAAAGAGGTAAGGAAGCTTTTGATTGAAAATAAGCTTGGCTGCTGGGGATCGGTGACATTAATGCTGGAAGATAGGAACCTGCTGGCAAGAGATGAGGCTCAAAGGGATAAATCAATAAATTATGTTAAAGATGTGGTGCGAATGGTTAAGGAGCTGAATGGCCATATGGTTTCGGTTGTCCCAGGAACAGTAGGCAAAATTGTGCCTGATGGAAGGCCTGATGAAGAATGGAAATGGGCTGTTGAAGCGATGAAAGAAATATATGTTTATGCTGAAAAATCGGGCGTTCTTATTGGCATAGAACCTATCAACCGGTTTGAAACCTATTTTGTAAACAGAGGTGATCAGGCTTTAGCCCTTGCTAAAGAAGTTGGCACTAATTGCGGAGTTTGCCTGGATGTTTTTCATATGAATATAGAGGAAGACAATATGTATGATGCCATGCGCAGGGCAAAAGGAAGAATAGTTGGATTTCATGTGGCTGATAATAATCGTATGGCTCCGGGAATGGGTACTTTTAACTGGCCAAAGATCATCGAAACGCTGGGAGAGGTTGGTTATAATGATGTACTATCCGTAGAATTCTGCGCACCGCTTGATCGTACGCCTGCAAATCCTTATCCAAATTCTATTGATGAAAATCCAAAAGGATTAAGTGCTGAACAAAAAAAATTCCTTGAAGACCATGGAAGTTCTTCCGTCACCGAGGAGTTTTACTC
>JALZND010000180.1 GCA_030857845.1 Bacteroidota bacterium
CAATAATCTCTTCCATGGCGTTCTTTACAAGGTCCCAGGATTCATCTGCCATGTAAACTTGCTGTGAAAGGTTGTGGTAATATTCTTCCCTTATTTCAGAAAGCAAAACCTGCTGAAATTGTTTAGCAGAATATGAACCATCGTTCAGCCGCAAAACCAGATTGTTTGGTGTGATCCTCTCAAGGAACAATGCCATCCTTTCAAATGCCTGAAGCCTGATGGGCAATAACACCTCCTGGTTTTTCATCTTGATATTAAGGACTTGTTGCTCCAAATCTTTTTGTATGAAGGCTTTTACAGTAAGGTACATTGCGTATAAAACCAGCAAAGCTGGGACGAGAAACTTTAGAAATTCCCAAAATAATTCCATAGACGATAATTCAAATAGATATAAAACCAAATTTAGAATTATTTTTACATGATATATGTTCAATTTTTAAGTATTTTATACTTCTAACAGAAAGTAATAAATCATGCCCGAAATTTTAGTACCTGTTTCAATCTCCGAAAAAGCCATAGAAGAAATAAAAAAGATAATGCTTAATAAAAACATACCAGCCGATTATGGCCTGCGGATAGGTATAAAAGGAGGTGGTGGCTGTGCGGGCGTGTCTTTTTTACTTGGATTTGATAAGTTGAAAGAAGGTGACGATGCCTTTGTAATCAATAATATTCCTGTTTATATTGAAAAAAAGCATATTATGTATTTGATCGGCATTACCATAGATTATTATGTGGGTGCAGATGCACAGGGATTTATTTTTGTTAACCCCTGATTTGGTGTGGGTGGATTTGGGTTGAGTGTGTGGGTGGATTTGGGTTGAGAGTGTGGGTGGATTTGGGTTGAGTGTGTGGGTGGATTTGGGTTGAGAGTGTGGGTGTGGGTGTGGTAGATGCATTGTCTTTATACTTTACCAGTTTACTGATTAGCCGCATCTTTTTACCTTTGGGTCAGTGGGGGATGTGCGGGTAAAAAACAGCGGTGTTGAGGAAACGAAGCCAGCACGGCTTGAGTGCGAAGGTTGGAACCTGAGGTGGAATTAATTTTATTTTTAAACCCGTATTCCACAATTTGGCGAAAATCATAGGGCATCTACCATTTTATTCGGTTCAGATTAGTTTGGTTAAATAGTCCTACCATACAATTTATATAGAACCAAAATTTTTGATTAAGTATTGCAGCAGTATGCTTACATTTTTTTACAGATACTTTTCATATCCGATAAATTATGTACTTTCTGGAATATATTTCGTATTATAAAATAGCATATTTACCTCAGAATTTATGGCTATATTATTTGATGACTTCTTGAGCTGGAAAGAATACTGCAACGACCATAATGTTGGGTTGTTACAGCCTGTACTAGATTACGAACGAGAGCAAAAAGGAAGGAGCGAAAATGAGATTTGGAATGGATTAGACAAAGCTTACCAGGTTATGAAAGATGCGGTAAAAACGGGCTTGGAAGAAGATATGTCGTCGGGCTCAGGCATGATCAATAATGGGGCAAAAAAAGTCTATAAAAACACAAAAACTGTTTTAAGCTTAGAATTCCAGCACTTGATATCCCGGTCACTGGCTGCCAAAGAGGTAAACTCCTGCATGGGAAGGATTGTGGCAGCACCCACAGCGGGGGCTTCTGGCATATTGCCTGGCACCTTGGTTACATTACAGGATATACATGGCCTGGAAAACCAAAAAATATTGGAAGGCCTGCTTATTGGTGCAGGTATTGGCCTTATTATAGAAAAAAAAGCTTCTGTTTCCGGGGCTGTTGGAGGATGCCAAGCTGAAACTGGTAGCGCTGCAGCAATGGCATCAGGGGCCATAGTGTATTGTCTTGGAGGCAATATAGATCAAATTTTTAATGCTGTTGCCATCACCATACAATGTATGCTGGGCTTAGTTTGCGATCCAGTGGCTGGTTTGGTAGAAGTTCCTTGTGTAGTGCGAAATGCAAGTGCTGCGGCAATTGCTTTTTCTTCTGCCCAAATTGCCATTTCGGATGTAAGCCCGGTAATACCGGTGGATGAATGTATTGAGGCCATGGGCGAAATTGGGCAAAGCATGGAGAGCAGGTACAAAGAAACAGCCCTTGGGGGATTGGCGGCAACTACAACCGGAAAAAAAATTGCAAAACAAATTTTAGTTCAGGATATAGAAATTATAGAGGATGATTCCGCTGAGCCATAAAAGCGGAATTAACTGATCACAGAGTAGGTATAATAAACATATAATAACACTAAAATTGCCCCTTCTAACCTTGATATTGTTCTTTTATAAAGCATGAATGGCAAAATGATCAAGGTGATGCCCAGCATCCAAATCATATCAAAATTGATCATAATTTGGCTTACCTGAATGGATTTTATGATACTGGTAATGCCCAGGATGGATAAAATATTAAAAATATTTGAACCCATTAAATTGCCTATGGCTATATCTGTTTCTTTCTTGATAGCAGCCACTACTGCGGTAACCAGCTCAGGAAGGCTTGTGCCCAAAGCAACAACCGTTATGCCTATTACTCGCTCGTTCACCCCTAAGATAACAGCGAGCTCCTGAGCACCACCCACAAACCATTCTGCACCATAATATAGCCCCAGGCAACCCATGACTATAAATAAAATATCGTTTAATAGAGAACCGGGCTTAATATCCTCAACAACACTTGATTGTTCATCAAGAGCTTTGGCAAAATTAACCTTCCTGGACCTCCTGATAATAAAAATTGTGTATGTAATAAGAAGTATAATAAAAATGATCCCTTCATAAATGGCAAGCTCCCCGCTCATCACTGAAAAATAAAGCAAAACAGAGCTTCCCATCGTCATGGGCCAGTCTATTTTTATACTGTCTGCATGCACTTGTACAGGGAAAATTAATGCCATTAATCCTAATACAAGTGCAAGGTTGCATATATTAGATCCAATTACATTTCCCATTGCAAGATCAGGGCTGCCCGCCAAAGCTGATTTTACGCTAATAAGCAATTCTGGGGCAGAGGTACCAAAGGCAACAATGGTTACACCGATAACCAAGGGTGAAATATTAAACCTTAAGGCAATTTTTGAAGCCCCTTTTACCAAAAAGTTTCCTCCTAATATCAAGATAAAAAGGCCCGCAAAAATAAATATGAAGGTCAATACCATAAAATCATTTATAGTTTTTTTCCAAATGAAAGGTCCCCTGCATCGCCAAGGCCCGGTACAATATATGACATGTTATTTAATTTTTCATCTACAGCCCCAGCCCATAAGGTAAATGGTGCCTTTATGTGGCCTTTCAAATAATTGACCCCTTCTGGTGCAGCAATTGCACAGGCAATATGTATATGGTTAGGTGCCCCTGTTGCAACAAGTTCCTGGACAGCCTTGATTAACGACCTTCCCGTAGCCAACATAGGATCTGTAATTATAATGGTTTTGTTTTCAATGCTTGGTGCGGCAATATAATTTAAAGCTATTTCAATATCGCTCCTTTCATCATGAGGCTTTCTGAATGCTCCAATAAAGCCACTTTCCGCCCGGTCAAAAATATTTAGAAAACCCTGAAAAAAGGGCAAACCTGCACGCAATACTGATATTATTACTGGCTGATCCTTAAACATGGGAATACTTGAAGACCCCAGGGGAGTTTCAATTTCTTTATTTTCATAGTCAAGCTTTTTCGACACTTCATAAGCCATGATCTCTCCCAATCTTTCCAGGTTTTTCCTGAACCGCATCGAGTCGCTTTGCACATTTACATCCCTAATTTCGGAAAGAAAATGATGGGCAACAGAATTCACCTCGTTTAAAATAAACATAATGCTAAAAATGTCAGATAATGCTTTAAAGTAAAGATTTTCCCATTGTAGGATTAAATCTACTATAATAAAAATCGAAAAAAAAAGAACTGTGCACAAAAACGATCTTTACAGGCTTTTTGAAGGTAAGCTATTCATTCTTTTTTAAAGATTAAGATTAAATTTGCAAAAAGTGTATGTTTGAAACAATAAGCTGGTATTCTTTTTATACACCATAAAATAAACTGCCAATTGCAGATAAAGTGGAAAGGCGTAAAAACTCAATATGGATCTATTAAAACGTTTATGTGAAATTCATGCCCCTTCTGGTGAGGAAATATATATGAAAGAGTTCCTTCTGGAATATATTAAAAATGAAAGTCCAAAATGGAAAGTAAACCCACAAATCATCCATGGGGAAGCGTTCCAGGATTCGCTGATGTTGGTATTTGGCAAGCCAAGAACAGCTGTATTTGCCCATATGGACAGTATTGGCTTTACAGTCAGGTACCATAACCAATTGGTTCCTATTGGAGGGCCTCATGTAGAAAATGGATATAAACTGGTTGGAAAAGACAGCCTTGGCCCCATTGAATGTGAACTGGTAGTGGTTGATGACCAGGTTAACTATAAATTTGGCAGGGCCATTCAAAGAGGTACATCTTTAACTTTTTCCTGTTATTTCCGCGATACAAAAGATTATGTGCAGTCTTGTTACCTTGACAATAGGTTGGGAGTTTACAATGCAATAAAACTTGCAGAAACCCTGGAAGATGGCATTATTGTTTTTAGCTGCTGGGAAGAACATGGAGGTGGGTCGGTACCTTACCTTGCAAAGTATATCTATGAAAATTATAAAGTAAAACAAGCTTTAATATCTGATATAACCTGGATTACGGAAGGGGTTATACATGGTAATGGAGTGGTTATTTCTATGAGGGATAAAAATATACCCCGAAGAAGTTTTATTGATAAAATTATCACTATTTGTGAAAGTGCTGACGTTGATTTCCAGTTAGAAGTGGAAGGCTATGGATCCAGCGATGGAAGGGAGCTACAAGTTTCCCCATATCCATTTGACTGGTGTTTTATTGGTGCACCTGAAGATAATGTTCATTCTCCAGACGAAATTGTACATAAACATGATATAAATTGTATGCTAAAGGCATATAGGGTTTTAATGGAAAAACTTTAAGTGTTAATCTTTTTTTAAATGCTATTATTGAAGGTTACCATAGGACCTTTTTCTTATAATCTTAAACTACTTTTATGCTTATTAAAGATAAGGAATTTGAATTGTTTTTAAGTAGTGAAGTTATCCGAAAAAGGGTAATGGAGCTGGCAAGCTTTATTGAAGTAGATTATAAAGATAGAAACCCGTTGTTCCTGGGTGTATTAAACGGATGTTTTATTTTTGCAGCCGATCTTGTCCGGGGAATTTCCAGTAAAACAGAAATAAAATTCGTAAAAATAAGCTCTTATGCAGGAATGAAGTCAACGGGCAAAATAGTCCGTACCTTGAACGTGGAGAACCTGGAAGGCAGAAATATTATAATTGTTGAAGATATTGTCGATACAGGAAATACCCTGATTCATTTTTTAGATGAAGTATGGGGCTGTAAGCCAGAATCTGTTGAAATTGCTACACTATTATTTAAAAAAGAAGCATTACAACACCAACTCAATTTAAAATACATTGGTTTTGAAATACCCGATAAATTTGTGGTGGGTTATGGACTGGACTATGATGAAGAAGGAAGGAATTTAAGCGATATTTATCAATTGAAATCTAAGGAGTGATTCCTAAATTTAAATTAATAATTTACTAAAGTTTCGCAGCATCCGTTTTGTCACAATTTTTGCTTCAAAAGGCAAAAATTCCGCCTAAACCATATCCTACCTTTTAATTACCCACGGGTTCAAACCCGTGGCTCTATTAATATTTGACCCCGCTGGGGTCTGAGGCGCAAATTTTTAGAGTTTTGAAATGAAAAAATCAAATCCCCTTTTAAAAACATTAATGAGGCTTATACACCTCTCAACTTCGTCAATCCGACTTGCGAAACTTTTATTAAATTATATTATATTATATTTTCGAAAAAGAATACCCAAATGTGTTGGTAAGCCAAAATACCTGGGATGGCCGCACCCTGCAGCTAAAATCCATAGAGCGCAATGAATACTGGAAAAAGTAGGTTCCTCAATAGCCAAGCTATTGAAGCCAAATTTTTACCGAAGGCTTTAAGAGTTTTTTAAAGAAATACCTTAAATACTTTTTATTGGTTGCAGGCCTGTAATGTAAGCATTTCATCAGCAAATAAACCTGCCCTTTAAAGTCTTTAATGTTGTTGCTATTGATTTCATTAAGATAATCTTCAAATAAACGATGCATCAAAAAATTATTGTTTTTAATGTTCACCTGGTTCTTTCCAAGAAAATTTACCATCTGGTTGTTTAGGGTACCTTGGTGGGCAGAAATGATGAGGTACAAATATGGACCAGGCAAAGGCACTGCAGTATAGGCAGATAAGCCCGAGCGATATTGACTAAGGTGCAAGTGGTAAGACTTTATAGACAATGATGGGTTTAAAACCCGATATCCTGCTTCTTGAAATTCAAAAGCAATCTTATTATCGCATCCTAAAGCTCCTAAAAAAAAATCCCCTTTAACTTCATTTACTTTCCCTTTAAAAATCCAGCTATCCTGGCTGTCGACCCTACCAAGGAAATTTGGTTCGAGGTCTTCCCCGATATCCCAGCGGGTAAGGGCCAGGCACTTGTTTTTAAAGTTCAGTTGTTTTATGCCTTCCAAATCTTCCTTAAAAAAAATATCAGTGTTTGCAATGATATTGATATCCTCATGTTCAGTTCTACTATTGATCTCTTGAAAAAAATCCTTATATGTTGGTCTTTTGGAAGATGGAATAATAACTATTTTGGATGATTTAATGGGAATTTCAGGCATATTTTCAAGCCATACATAAATTTTGTCTATTACTTCGCAGGCAACATTTAGCGCTAGGCAATCCTGTAATTCCAATGCACGTACAAGGTCTTTTTCATTGTAATATGTGGTAAACAAATTTACCATAGCTGCAGATATTGATTATTTTGATAAATCTTTAAAAATTATCAAGCTTGATCTTGAGGTAGCTACCCATATAGCCAACCTGAAATTATGTTGACAATATATTCAGATTTTTTCACCCATGAAAAGTGATCAAGCGAATTGATCCCAGATATATTTTCGGTAATATGAAAATGGACAATTTCAGCTTCTTTGCTAAATTTTGAGTAAAGGTTTTTTAGTGATTGTTTACGGGCAAGGAAATCGTTTTCAATTGACATTGCCAATACGGGTATATTTACTGTGTTTAAGGCCAGTTCATAATTAAAATCAGCGTCTGTTTTTTCATAGCTGCCCGTAAGGGCATTTGAGCACCCGTCCTTCATAACTGATCTTGCTTCCCTACCGCCAAAACCAATGAATTTTCCAGGAAAATAGCCCACAAGCTTACTGATCGGATAAAATAGTATGCCTCCAAGCTTCACCTTAAAAG
>JALZND010000601.1 GCA_030857845.1 Bacteroidota bacterium
GCCACATCAAATTGAAATAAACAACAATCTAAATCCAACAGCATGAATTATATATTGTTTTTAAGGTTTTTGTCCCTGATCTTTCTCTGTACTGCTACCTTCCTTGAAAATATGGCGCAGTCCGTCTCCTGGCATGCCATTGAATCAAAGGGATATGCAGAGGAACGTCACGAGAACGGATTAGTGGATGCAGGGGATAAATTTATCCTTTTGGGTGGAAGAGGCATGAAGCCTGTGGATATTTATGACACACAAGAAAAGACATGGACGCGCGGAGCACCGCCTCCCATAGAAATCCATCATATGCAGGCCGTATCATTGAACGGCCTGGTGTACGTGGTCGGGGCATTTACTGGGCCTTACCCTTATGAAACGCCGTTAACCAACATCCTGATCTATGATCCTGTACTGGATATTTGGGCAATCGGTCCGGAAATACCTGCAGAACGCCGCCGAGGAGCCGCTGGTGTAGTTGTATACAATAGCAAGATATACGTAGTAAACGGCATCATCAATGGGCATACCTCCGGATGGGTCCATTGGTTGGATGAGTTTGATCCTGCCACTAACAAATGGCAGCCGCTTCCGGATGCCCCAAGGGCGCGCGACCATGTACATGCTGCGGTTATAGGCAACAAACTTTATGTGGCAGGTGGGCGACGTTCAGGTTTTTCATCTGAAACATTTACCACCACGGTCAAGGAAACCAACATCTTTGATTTTACCACTCAAGAATGGACGGAACTGCCCTCTCCCGAAGGTGATATCCCCACCTTAAGGGCAGGGTCTGCTGCAGCGGTTTATCAAGGTAATCTGCTGATAATTGGCGGTGAAAGCGGCGAACAGGAATTGGCACATAATGAAGTCGAGATGCTGGATATTGCTTCGGGCAGCTGGAAGAGCCTTGAGCCCCTTAAAAGAGGGCGTCACGGCACCCAGGCAATTTATTTTGATGACATGGTTTTTATAGGAGCCGGTAGCGGAAACCGAGGTGGCGGCCCTGAGTTGAATTCTTTTGAAGTTTTGGCACCAAATGAAAACCCTGCAGTAAAGTCAAACCCTCTTACGGCAGGAAAAATATCTGCTTCAGTAGAAACTCTGATGTTTAATAACCCTGACAAAGGCGACAAAAAGCAAATCGTTATTGAAAACAAAGGAGGAAACCAGGCAATATTCATCAGCTATATATTGTTGGATAATACAGCAGTTTTTGAGACTCAATTTGATAACAAAACACCTTTGGCCCTTGCGCCTGGACAAAGATTGCCTATCGATATTATTTTTAAAGGTGGTTCAGGCAATGGGCAGAAAGCTTTGTTGCTCATTAAGGCTGTTGGCAAATCCGCACCGGTATCCATTCCCATATCTGTTGAAAGGTAAATTACTTTTTAAAGTTGATGGACAGCCACAAAACAGGAATAACCTGTTGCTTTTGATCTTCACAGGTCAGATGCTTAAAGCAAAATGCTGGAATTTTTTATTCCATTATCATCAACAAAAAAACCAAATCCGTAATTTATTATTTTATAGTATCAACGGGAGTCTTACAAGAAGTTATAAATACTTCCATCGCCCAATTTTTAACTTACTTTTCATTTGACTATCAGTAAAATTCTTTCTTGTAATGTAAATTTCCCCTCTTCATCAGCTTGATCTTTTCTAAAATGCCAAAACAAGTTATAAGTTCCCGTTTTTAACCATATATCAATTGTTTGTTCCAAATCTCTAAAGGTATGCCCTATACTTTCTACATGAAAATAATCCGTATGTAAATGGGCTTTAAAATATGGGATAGTAATATTTTCTCCAACTCTTGGCACAACAGGTAGTGATTGTGTTTCAAACGATATAAATGAATCATGGTGCCCACTTATATTAAAAGAATATATAACCTTTGGAAACCTAAATGCTATTGTATCTTCAATTAAAATAAGATCATGATATATTTCTGTTAAATATTTTCGAACCTTCGTATAGCTTAATTTAGACATTTTAACCAAATCATTTAAAGTTGGTAAATTAACATCAACATCATAATATAATCCTTTTCAATAAGCACCTTAAGAAGAGGATTGTATTTTTTTCCATCATTAACAAGTTCAATAGCACAGCTTCTCATGGATGTTATATCCAGGAGAAGTTGTTTGGTTGTATATATGGTTTCCATTTTTTATGTTTTTTTTTGTGTAATTTGAATTATTGTTATTTACAGTACGTCATCTATTAACTCTATAATAATTAAAAGT
>JALZND010000602.1 GCA_030857845.1 Bacteroidota bacterium
GAATAACCTGTAGCCTCAGATACAGGGACACGTACGATCTGGTCCCTACTGTTGGAGTTGTACCAGGTAATATCGAGTCCCAATCTATTGTTAAAAAATCTCAAGTCGGCTCCGAGTTCAAAAGACTCCGTTTGTTCTGGCCTAAGTTCAGGATCACCAAATTCCTCATAACGGGTCATCCCTACCTGCCCATTTAGCGGAAAATGGGTGGGGGAGGTATAGGTTTGGCCAATCAGATAAGGATCCGTGTCTTTACCTACCCGAGCCCATGATGCTCTTATTTTTCCAAAAGTTACATAATTCGGAAGATTAATGGCTTCACTAAACACAAATCCTAAATTGATGGAAGGGTAAAAAAAGGAATTGTTTTCTCTAGGCAAGGTGGAAGAAATGTCATTTCTGCCTGTGATATTCAAAAAAAGCATATTATTGTAATCCAGCATTAAATCCCCATAAAAACCAACCAGCCTCCTTTTTCTTTTGTCCTGCGTATTGGAGATTTGCCTAGTAAAACCTAAGTTATAGAAGTTTGGAAT
Organism: Bacteroidota bacterium; assembly: GCA_030857845.1. GTDB lineage: Bacteria > Bacteroidota > Bacteroidia > Cytophagales > Cyclobacteriaceae > JALZND01. Next base: position 537 of record JALZND010000602.1, read on the forward strand.
TATGAAATTAGTGCCTTCAGCATCCACTCGGTTATAGTCCCTTTCAAAAATATCATTGCCTAATCTTAATGATGCATTAATTCTTTCGGTAAAATTCCTGCGTAAGGTTACGAAAAGATTGGAGTTAAAGTCCCTGCTGTTGATTCTTGTTTCCCTGATAAAACCGGTAGGGCTTAAGGGTTGCTCACCGTCAATGCCAAGAGGGCCGGGTGTGATTTCTGTCCTACTGTCACTATAATAATCAGTTCCTATCAAATAAGTGAAATTGATCCAGTCTACAGGCTGGTAGTTAAACCTAAGGTTACCAATTGTCCTGTTTACATTATCTTCGAAGGTACTGAAACGGGCATCATAAATTGGGTTGGTATTTCCACCTGTTGTTTTCATGGTACCATCAGGATTTATATAATCTGTTATATCCTGGGTTTCTGAATTATACACCATCCTTTCCATAAACCTGTCATGCGGAACCCTATTTCCGCCAGAATTAATGTAATTTACAGATCCTGAAAAATTGAATTTTTCACTGATCTTTATGGCTCCGGAAAGTTTTGCCGTGGTACGGTTCCATTCGCTAAAAGGGATTATCCCGTCATGCGATAACCGGCTTAAAGAACCAAAAAAAGTAGCATCTTCAGTACCTCCCGATACATTCACAGAATTGTCGATCTGGACTCCTGTTTCCATCACATTCCTCCAGTTATCTTCATATTTATGGCCGGGAACGGTCTGGGCCACTTCTGAAATGGGGGCTCCCCAGGCAGGCCAGAAACTATTAGGGTCATATACTCCGCCAAAGCCCTGCCCAAATTGGGTCTGAAATTCAGGATACTGATTTATGCGTTCAAAACCCACCGAGCTGGAAACATTTACCCTTACAGCACCAGCCTGTCCCTTTTTAGTAGTGATTATTACCGCACCATTAGCAGCACGTACCCCATATAATGCGGTAGCAGCTGCGCCCTTCAGTACATTTATGGATTCTATATCATTAGGATTTATATCTGCAGCACGATTTGTTAAACCTCGAGGTGTCCTGTTTTGATCTTCAACAGTGGAATTGTCAATAGGTACCCCATCTACCACAAATAATGGTTGGTTGTCTGAGCGTGGATCAAGTGAAGTAATACCTCGAATGATAATCCTGGCACTTTGGCCTGGGGCACCACCTGCATTGGTTATCTGGACGCCGGCAATCTGTCCCTGAAGGGCACTTACGACATTTTGTTGCTTAGTCCTGACAATATCTGCTGATTCTATTTCCTGAACAGCATAACCAAGCGTCTTTTTCTCCTGTTCTATACCGAATGAAGTGACCACAACCTCTGATAAAGATTGTATATCTTCTACAAGGGAAATGTTAAAAGTGTTACCAGAAATAGATGATACCGAAACCTCTTCTGTATTATAGCCGATAAAAGAAAAAATGAGTAAGTCATCAGTATTTGCGGAGATGCTATAATTACCCTCCGTATCGGTTACTGTACCTTGGTTGCTTTTGCTTATTAAAATATTGACACCCGGCAAAGGTGTTTTGTCAATTGAAGAAGTTACTTTGCCTGAAATAATCCTTTCTTGGGCAAATGACATATGACAACTTCCAAAAAGTACACAAAAAAAGAGCAACCTGTTTAAGGTTTGATAAAAATGTTTCATAGAATTATGATTTATAGGTCCTAATAAAAAAATTTTATTTGATACTATATATT
>JALZND010000181.1 GCA_030857845.1 Bacteroidota bacterium
TGACTTTCTTCCTCAAACCCGGATTTATTATGAGCTGCGCCTCGAACAACAATCGTTTTTCAAGAGGAAGTTCATTAAAAATATATTTTTCTATTTCTGAAATTTCATTCAAAGAAGTCGTCATAGGTAATGGATTTATGTTTTATGGCTTCACGGATTTTTTTGATGCACTTATATTTCTGAACACTCGCCGAATGTTCGGAACTAAAACCAAAAGTTGTTGCAATGATTTTGGTCGATTTTTGCTCAAAATAAAACCCATGCAAAAGGTCCATGCATTTCTTTCCGGCAGCTTCAAGGTACTTTAAGAGCTTTTTATCATTGGGTTTTGGATTTTCAGGTAGCTCCACATCGAATTCATATTCCCGGATGCTGTCATAAAAAAGTGTCGCTTTTTTTCTGGCCCAAAGATGTTTGGAAATTCCAAATACATAAGCCTCTTCTGAAATCCTGATATGAAAATTATTTTCCTGTCTCTTTTCATAATAGATTATGATGGCATCCTGGAAAATATCTTTTGCATCTTCAAATGACCCTCCTGAATTTTTAATATATTGGGCTATTTTGGGGAAGGAAGACTCATACAGGTTTTTAAAAAAATCGCCCGGTTTTATTTCTTCCTCTGTTTCCTTGTATTCTTTTATCAATTCCATAATAAGCTGTTTCTTATAAGTGCATAAAATGAAAGCTATATCACCAATAATTTAATGATTTTTTATTCAAAAAAATGATTTTGTATTCTCACACCCTAACAATACTTTATTAAGTTAAAGCTTTCTATCGGAAATTTGAAATAAGGTTGTGTCAAAGGCTTCAAGAAAATTCTGGAATAAAAAAATATCAATAAAATTTGTGTAGTTAAATAGCTTCACTTATATTTGTAGTCAAATGACTACATTATGAATCTAAGACGGGATGTATTTCAAGCCATCGCAGACCCTACCAGAAGGGCCATACTATTGCTGGTTGCTTCGCAATCCATGACAGCCGGCGCTATAGCTTCAAATTTTGATACGGCAAGGCCAACGGTTTCCAAACATTTACAAATCCTTACCGAATGCGAATTGCTGGAGCAGGAACAAAATGGAAGGGAAATTTACTATCACTTCAATCCAACAAAAATTAAAGAAGTTGCTGATTTTATTGAGCCGTTCCGCAAAATGTGGGATGAGAGGTTTAATAAATTAGAAGCTGTAATGAAAAATTATAAAAAATAAATAGGAGTAAAATGGAACAAAAAACAAAAATCCATGCCGAAGACGGCAAACAGGAAATTGTGATAACACGCGAGTTTGACCTGCCACTGGAACTACTTTTTAAAGCTCATGTAGAGCCCGAAATTGTTGAACAATGGATGGGCAATAAATTATTAAAATTTGAAAATAAAACACACGGCGGTTACATATTTGAAACAAGAGATGAACAAGGAAACGTCCTTTTTCGGGCAAATGGAGTTATTCACAAAATTATTCCCAATCAGAACATCGCGCGAACTTTTGAAATGGGAAACACCACGTTTCCTGTCCAGCTTGAATTTTTAAACTTTGAGCAACTAACCCCAGAAACAAGTAAACTAACCATGCAAGTAGTTTATAGATCAGTTGCAGACAGAGACAATATGCTGAAGTTGCCATTTGCCCAAGGCATAAACATAGCACATAACCGGTTACAAAACATTTTTAACAAAGTAAAATAATTGATATAATGAAAAAGAGAGATAAAATCATTTATTGGGTAGCTACCTTCTGGCTTGCTTTAGGAATGGGTTCAACTGGAATCGTACAAATAGTAAACAGAGAAGAAGAGGTATCCAGGATGGCAATATTAGGATATCCTGGCTACTTTTTAACTATTATTGGTGTTTGGAAAATATTGGGCGTAGTAGTAGTGCTTGTTCCAGGCTTCCCTTTACTAAAAGAATGGGCTTATGCAGGATTTTTCTTCGTGATGTCTGGTGCCATTTTATCTCATTTAGCAATGGGTAGTGAGGCTGTAGAATTCTTTGGCCCGGGTTTATTGCTCACACTCACTGTAGTTTCGTGGTATTTCAGGCCGGCTGACAGAAAAATCACATTACTAAATGAAAAAATGATTAATATCAGATCCCGGGATACTAAAACAGAAATGAAATATCAAGGTCATTCTGCCTGATCATTGAATATGTAAATGAAGGTAATTTTTAATATATAAATGTAATTAAAGATGAATCCAAAGGTTGATTGGTTCTTCCATAAAGCCACTAAATGGCAGAAGGAATATCAGAAATTAAGATCAATAATAATTGACTGTGGTTTGGTCGAAGAATTAAAATGGGGTGTTCCATGTTACACATTCAAGAAAAATAACGTAGTTCTTATTCATGGATTTAAAAATTACTGCGCACTTTTGTTTCACAAAGGAGCTTTATTAAGTGACACAGAGGGTATTTTGATCCAACAAACAGAAAATGTGCAGGCGGCGCGGCAGATCCGTTTTACAAATGTTCAGGAAATAACAGAAATGGATCCTACTATAAAATCCTATATCTATGAAGCCATTGAAGTTGAAAAGTCCGGTATGAAAGTGGATAATAAGAAGACAAAAGAATACCACATTCCTGAAGAATTTCAAAAAAAATTAGATGAATCCCCCCGCTTAAAAACTGCTTTCGATGGATTAACCCCTGGCCGGCAAAGAGGCTATATTCTTTATTTTTCTCAAGCCAAACAAGCCAAAACCCGGGAGTCAAGGATAGAAAAATTCATGAAACACATTCTCGATGGGAAAGGGTTGGATGATTGATAAATCAATAGAATATAACTCCAAATCATGAAATTGAGAATTGAAAAACTGGTATGTTGAATCTTGATTTAAACAATTTTTAAAAAAATGTGGTAGGGGCTGCTCGTCCGTCTTTTTTATGCCTGATATCGAAGCTGAGCCATTATCGTTTTCACATTTTGTAGAATAAATCAGATTAAGTTAAGGAAATTATTTTCTTTTGGAGACAATGCATTTTTACCAATATAAATCAAAGGGAAAAGCAATGCATTCAATATAATAGTGGAAAAATATTTTGAACACATCATCTTTTAAAAAATATAGCTATATTGTTTATACCTGATTGAGATTTACATTATTAGGTTTGGATTTTTATATTTTAACTAAGCATTAGCCCATTGTCTTACAAACCATTAAAATGGTTTAGATTTACCTTCTAATCATCATAGCTAGCCCACGGTTAAACCGTGGGCTATGATAGTTTTACACCTTTTTATCCTACCAACTCAACAGCAAGAGCAGCCGCATGAGGGATAGAGCGGAAAGCCCGCAGCCCCGAGGTACGAGGGCGAGGACTTGCAGCGATAGCCCGGCCCGCAGGGCATGCCCAAACCCCTCAACTATTTCTAGTATATACAAGCCGAAACTCTTAGGAATCACCAATTTTTAAACCACCTATAGGATTTGGAGCCGGCTAAATCAAATAATCTGCCCGTCCTTTATAGCATGCTGATACATAAAACACCGCAATAATTTACTCAATATTCTCCTTCAAAGAAGTTTATGCAGCGAATGGTTTCATTCATTATCAAAAAAATATTATCTTAACCCCGCTTTATACGCTATCCCATTTTTAATGACTACAGCACTAAAAAGGCCATCCTTACAGGAAGCTTTGATACCAGTGATTTTTTTGATTGTAATGCTTGCCACCAATGTTATGATTTTTGGCGATGGGGCTTTGGAAGGATCAAATCAAATCGTATTGATCCTTTCTGCGGCTGTTGCAGGGCTTATTGGCCTTAAATTAGGTTTTTCCTGGACACAGATGCAAGACGGTATTGTAAAAAGCATTTCAGATGCAATGGCATCTATATTGATTTTGTTGCTTATTGGCTCTTTGGCAGGTACCTGGCTTTTGAGCGGCATTGTTCCGGCAATGATTTATTATGGGCTCCACATACTAAACCCGACTATTTTTCTTTTTGCAGCTTGTGTGGTTAGCGCAATAGTTTCTGTTGCAACAGGCAGTTCATGGTCTACCATAGCAACAATTGGTATTGCCCTGTTAGGAATAGGAAAAACCCTGGGAATGTCGGAAGGCCTTGTGGCGGGGGCAATTATCAGTGGGGCATATTTTGGAGATAAAATGTCGCCTTTATCAGATACTACAAATCTTGCACCTGCAATGGCTGGTACGGACCTGTTTACCCATATCAGGTATATGGCCTTGACAACTGTTCCTTCTATCGTCATTACCCTGGTAATCTTCATTATTATTGGGTTTACGGCAGATAGTGCACTTATTCCGGAAGAGGTTGCCATTGTGTTGAATACAATAAATACTACTTTCAATATTAATGGCTGGTTGTTCTTAGTCCCGGCCATTGTTATTTTCCTGATAGTACGAAAAGTCCCTGCCCTGCCAGCTTTATTGGTAGGAACCTTATTAGGAGGTGTTTTTGCAATAATATTCCAGCCCCATATGGTTGTGCAGGTTTCAGAAGTGGCCAATAATTATTGGTTGGCTTCTTATATAGGGGTAATGAAAGCAATTTATACTAGAATTGCCATTGTGACTGATAATGATCTGGTAAATCAACTTTTGTCTACTGGGGGGATGTATGGGATGCTCAATACAATTTGGCTTATAATTTGCGCGATGGTTTTTGGAGGGGTAATGGAGTCTGTTGGGCTCCTTCAGCGGATCACAGAGGCAATAATTTCCAAAGTACATTCCACAGGGTCACTTATAGCATCTACTGTTGGCACCTGTATTTTTTTCAACCTCACAGCTTCCGATCAGTACCTGGCGATAATTGTTCCGGGAAGGATGTATGCAAATACATATCGCAGCCGGGGGTTGAAGCCCGAAAACCTCAGTAGGGCACTGGAAGATTCAGGAACCGTAACATCAGTATTGGTACCGTGGAATACATGTGGCGCCACGCAAGCTACAATTTTAGGAGTTGCTACAATGACCTACCTTCCTTATTGTTTTTTTAATATTATCAGTCCTTTTATGTCCATTCTTTTTGGCGTAGCGAACATAAAAATCGCAAGGTATAAACCGCAGGAAGAAATAAAAGAAGAGGAAAAAGTTTTAATTTAATATGTTTTTAAAAGAAATTACAAAGGATCAAATAAACCTGCTGCCATTAATTCGTTTTGAGGGAGACATAGAGCTTATTGATACCAAAGAAAAATTAGCAGGTGCTATTTCGGCACTTTATAAACACGAGCACCTTGGTTTTGATACAGAAACCCGCCCCGCCTTCGTCAAAGGTGTATTTTATTCTGTTTCATTGGTACAGATTGCCATCCCGGAAAAAGTTTATTTGTTCAGGCTTAACTTATTGGGGCTGGACCCAAGATTAGCAAATTTATTTTCAGATCCAGCCATAAAAAAAATAGGGATTAGCATCCGGGACGATATCAAGGCACTTCAAAAATTGGCACCCTTCGAGCCTGGTTCTTTCATTGACTTGAACAATATTGCCCAGGAATTGGAAGTTAAACATGAAGGGGTCAGGAGCTTGACCGCAATATTCCTGGAAGGAAGGATTTCCAAAAACCAACAAACGTCCAATTGGGACAAAGAACAACTTTCTGAACCGCAAATGCGGTACGCAGCTACAGATGCATGGATTTGCCTTGAAATTTACAGGAAATTATCCAGGGGAGGATTTTTGGATAATTAATGGTTTTTCTGGAACCATTACGATTCTAAACAGTATTTTGTATTAACTGAAGATTAAAACGTTTATATGGGCCTTCTAGATCAAAAATTTGGTTCGGGTGGAGTGATCGTAACGAAGCTTGATGACCTGATTAACTGGGCAAGGTTATCATCCTTATGGCCTATGGGCTTTGGAATAGCCTGTTGTGCCATTGAAATGATGTCGGCTTTTGCATCAGGTTATGACCTAGACCGCTTTGGTGTATTGCCCAGGCCATCCCCACGCCAGTCGGATGTCATGATTGTGGCGGGAACTGTTACCTTCAAGATGGCTGACAGGCTCAGGAGGCTTTATGAGCAAATGGCCGAGCCAAGGTATGTTATTTCTATGGGCTCTTGTGCCAATTGTGGCGGCCCTTATTGGCAGCACGGATATCATGTAGTAAAAGGAGTGGACAGGATAATACCTGTGGATGTTTATGTGCCTGGATGCCCTCCAAGGCCAGAAGCGCTTATTGGGGGATTTTTAAAGCTCCAGGAGAAAATCCGCACAGAAACTTTGATGGCACCATCTGCAATTGAAGCTTTGTTAAAACAAAAAGGACAATCTGCCTAATTTCTTTTTTTATCTTTTAAAACTGGAAACTTTTTAGCAAGTGGAATATTTATCCGAAAGAAATTTTGCTTTACAACTTGATAAAGAGGACCCATTAAGATCTTTCAGGGACTTTTTTTTCTTCCCAGAAAAAAATGGCAAGCCCTCCAATTATCTATGCGGCAATTCTTTGGGGCTTCAATCTACCCTTACAAAGGAATACATAGAAGAAGAGCTAAATGTATGGAAACATATGGGCGTTGAGGGTCATTTTCATGCCCAATTACCCTGGACTACCTATCATAAAAATCTAAAAGCACCGCTTGCACGGCTGGTAGGCGCTATTCCTAAGGAGGTATCTCCCATGAACAACCTTACTGCCAATCTTCACCTGATGCTAATCACTTTTTATAGGCCTGATAAAAAGAGGTTTAAGATCATCATGGAAGCCAATGCTTTTCCTTCCGACCAATATGCAATCGAATCGCATGTAAAATTTCATGGGTTTGATCCTAAAGAAGCTATTGTCGAGGTCGAACCCCGGGAAGGGGAATTTACTTTAAGGAAGGAAGATATTTTTCAAACAATAGAGGTACATGGCCAAGCGGTGGCTCTGTTGATGTTTTCAGGAGTGCAATATTATACAGGACAATTTTTTGATATAAAAGCAATCACTGAAGCATCCCATAAAGTAGGTGCTTATGCAGGTTTTGACCTTGCCCATGCAATTGGCAATATTCCCATGAACCTTCATGATTGGGAGGTAGACTTTGCAGTTTGGTGCAGCTATAAATATTTAAATGCAGGCCCTGGGGCAACAGCAGGGTTATTTGTGCATCAAAAATGGGAAAAGAGTTTTAACTTTCCCCGTTTGGCTGGATGGTGGGGCCATTCAGAAAAGGAAAGGTTTCTAATGAAAAAAGGTTTTATCCCTATGGAAGGTGCCGACGGGTGGCAGCTTGGCAATGGAAATATTATATCAATGGCATCCCTAAGGGCTTCTTTGTCCATATTTGACAAGGCAACAATACAGGCGCTAAGAACTAAAAGTATCCTGCTCACCGGCTATCTTGATTTTTTAATCTCTGAAGT
>JALZND010000603.1 GCA_030857845.1 Bacteroidota bacterium
ATCATGAGCATGGGAAGAGGAACCTATTTTCCTTTCCAGGTAGTAGGGTATCCTGATGAACGTTTTGGCCCATTTAGGTTTAGCCCCATAAGCATTGATGGTATGGCAAAGAATCCTCCTTATGAAAACCAGGTATGTTACGGAGTTGATCTGAGAAATGAACCTGTTGAAGATAAAGTCTCTCTGGAATACCTGATCCGGTTTTATAAGCTGGCAGAGAATAAAGATAAATTCTTTAATAATTTTTTTAATAACCTGGCAGGCAACGATATTTTAATGAAACAGATCAAAGACGGGAAATCAGAAGATGAAATAAGAAAAACCTGGGAAAAGGATCTCGAAGCCTATAAAATTATGAGAGAAAAGTATTTGTTGTACCGGGAAGGGTAAATTTTATAAAAATTCAGAACAGTCGGGCCTGATTTATGTTTTTCATCAGGAAAATGGCCAAAGTGTATTTTTATTTATAATTTTTTGTAACGGCCGGGGCCTGACCCAGATTAATGTAAAGGAATTGAAATAAATTTTCGCAAGAAAAATGCAAAAGCTGCGCATCATCTTTATGGGTACCCCCGAATTCGCTGTTCCCGGACTTGCCATCCTGGTGGAAAATAATTTTGATATAGCTGCAGTAGTTACCGCCCCGGATAAACCTAAGGGCAGGGGAATGAAATTATCTGCATCCCCTGTAAAAGATTTTGCTGTTAAACATAATATTCCTGTTTTGCAGCCCTCAAATTTAAAATCTCCCGATTTTTTGGCTGACCTGCAAAGCTACCAGGCCAATTTACAGGTAGTAGTTGCATTCAGAATGCTTCCGGTGGCCGTGTGGGATATGCCTGAATTGGGCACTTTCAACCTCCATGCTTCTTTGTTGCCTCAGTACCGCGGAGCTGCTCCGATAAACTGGACTATTATTAATGGAGAAACGGAAACAGGGGTTACCACATTCTTCCTTAAACATGAAATTGATACAGGAGACATTATATTACAGGAAAAAGAGCCTATTGACGAGGAAGATACCGCAGGAGATTTATATGAAAGGCTCATGCACAAAGGAGCAAAGCTTGTCCTGAAAACCGTAGAAGCCATCCGGGAGCAAAGCTTTACTGAAATACCGCAGGACCTTACTGAAGAAGTAAGGCATGCCCCAAAAATTTTTAAAGAAACCTGTGAAATTGATTGGAATGAAAGCTCCTTTTACCTTTACAATTTTATCAGGGGGCTTTCTCCTTATCCAACAGCATGGGCAACCATTAAAGGAAAAATATATAAAATATATAAAGCTTCAAAAACACATAAAACGAAACTTGAACTGGAGCCCGGAGCTATAGAAACCGATAATCAAAATTACCTGTTCGTAAAAACTGCCGATCATTTCCTGGCTATAGAGGAGCTGCAGGTGGAGGGAAAAAAAAGGATGCACATCTCCGAATTTTTGCGGGGAAATTCTATAGGCTGATTTTACATTTACAAAAATAAACAACCTGATATTTAATATTATTCATGCAGAAGTCAATTATAGTAGCAAAAGCTGAAAACAATGTAATAGGGAAAAATAATGACCTGATCTGGCACATGCCCAACGATATGAAGCATTTCCGCAGCACCACCATGGGGCATTATATCATCATGGGAAGGAAAACTTTTGAAGCAACTAAAAAACCATTACCAGGAAGAACCAGCATTGTCATCACCCGGAATGAGGATTATAAGGCAGAGGGATGTATCGTTGTAAGAAATATTGAAGATGCTTTTCGTCTGGGCGAAGAAAATAAGCAGGAAGAGGTTTTTATATTAGGAGGAGGAGAAATTTATAAACAAGCCATTAAGCTGGCCGACAAAATTTACCTTACAGAAATCCACGATTCATTTGAAGGAGATACCTATTTTCCGGAAATTGACTACAGCAAATGGAAAGAAATCAAAAGAGAAGAACTCGAACCCGACGAAAAGAACCCCCATCCCTATGCCTTTGTAGAGTTAGTGAGAAAATAGGTGGATTTGGGTGTGGGTGTGTGTGTGAGTGTGAAATAAAATTTTGAAACTATTTTAATGCTTTTCACAATTTTCCCCTTACCCTATGTATTCTACGCTCCCGTACCCCCTATGTATTATCCTCTTCCGAAACCCCTATTATTATCCTCTCCCGTACCCCCTATGTATTATCCGTCATTGAGAGGAACACTATGTTGCGTAATGTGAACCCTTAGACTGATGTTAAGCGTGCATATGATTATAG